>CAZLOO010000168.1:0-5560 GCA_964561055.1 uncultured Halobacteriales archaeon | reverse complement strand
GGAAGTAGACGGAGTGGAACCATTCCCGGTCGATCACCGGCGTCGGCCGGTAGCCAAGCTCTATCAGTCGCTCGCGCCACGCCTCTTGATCGGCGTCCGTCGGCGTCCGGAAGGCGACGTGGTGGACCGTCCCATGGCCCTGGCGGCCCCGCTCGCCCGTCTGCAAGAGGTCGACGATCTCACCGCGCTCACCCTCTGCCTCGAACCGCCGGCGGTCGCCCTCCTCGGCAATCTCGTCGTACCCCATCTCTCGGAGCAGGGCCGCCGTCCCCTCGGTCTCCGCCAGCGCCAGGGTGACGGCGTGAAAGCCGCGGATCGCGTGCTCTTCGGACACCACCTCCCCCCACGGCTTCGTCCCGCCGCCACCCTCGCGCTCAACGAGCTCCAGCGGCAGGCCGTCCGGGTCCTCGAACGCGAGCACGTGCTCGCCGAATCGGTCGGCGCGCTCGACGTCGACGCCGTGCTCGGCCAGCCGCTCGGCCCAGAAGTTTAGACTCCCAGCCGGCACCGCGAACGCTGTCGTCGCGACCTGGCCGGCGCCGACCCGCCCCGGTCCCATGTCCGACCACGGGAAGAAGGTCATACTCGTCCCGGGCGAGCCCGCCGTGTCGGCGTAGAACAGGTGATAGGTCGTCGGGTCGTCCTGGTTAACACTGCGCTTGACGAGCCGCAATCCGAGGGTGTCCGTGTAGAACTCGAAGTTGCGCTGCGGGTCGCCGGCGACGGCTGTCACGTGGTGTATTCCGGGTATCGGTATCGTCATATCCTCTTCTACGAGCGCTAAAGTCTTAGGAGCGCGCTAACCCCAGTGTTACCGGGCGACGGCGCCGCTACCTGTGCGCCCGTCGTTCGTCGCCTAGATGCCAATAAAGCAAATCTCGCTATACGGAATCCAGCGGACGCCCTCAGGGACAGTACCAAGCCCTCCGGCGCCGAACGCCCGACGATGACAGAGACAGATATTCAGATACTACTGTACGACGGGTTTGACGAACTGGATGCGATCGGCCCCTACGAGGTGTTCGCTAGCGCCAGCGAGGCAGCGGACCTGTCGGTGTCGCTGGTCACCATTGACCCATGCGAGCGGGTGACCGCCAGTCACGACCTTCGGGTGGAGCCCGACGGCACCCTCGGCGAGCCCGACCTCCTGGTGGTGCCGGGCGGCGGTTGGAACAACCGCTCGGGCCCCGGCGCGTGGACGGCGGCCGAGCAGGGGGAGATCCCTGACGCGATCACCCGGCTCCACGGCGCCGGCACCACCGTCGCGTCCGTCTGCACGGGCGGGATGCTGCTCGCCCGCGCCGGCGTGCTGGACGGCCGGCCCGCGGTAACCCACCACGGCGCGATACAGGACCTCCGGGAGTACGACGTGGAGGTTCGGAATCAGCGGGTCGTCGACGACGGCGACATCGTCACCGCGGGCGGTGTCACCTCCGGACTGGACCTGGCGCTTCACCTGTTGGAGCGGCTCGCCGGCCGAGAGGTCGCTGACAGGGCGGCCCGCCGGATGGAGTATGACCGTCGGTAGCCGTCCCGCTTATCCGGGTCGACAGCGTAGCCGGGTCGATGACCGGCACGGAGACCGGGAACGAGCCCGCTCAGGGGAGCGAACTCCCCCCTAGCGACGCGTTCGCGGTGCTGGGCAACGAGACCCGCCTCCGGGCGCTGGCGGCGCTGCTGGAGGACGGAACCCCGACTGTGCGGTCGTTCTCGGAGCTGGCCGAGGAGAGCGGCGCCGACACCACCGCGGGCTTCGCCTACCACCTCCGGCAGCTCACCGGTCGGTACCTCCGGGAACTGCAGGAGGGGTACACCCTCACCGACGCCGGGGTCAGGGTCGCCCGGGCCGCCCGCGCGGGGGTGTACACCGAGAGCATCGATCGCGACCCGGTCCCCGTCGAGGATCCTTGCCCGTTCTGCGGGGAGCAGTCCTTGGAGGCCGGCGCGCGTGACAACACCGTCTCGATGGCATGCACGGCGTGTGACCGTACCCTGTTCCGGCTCCCGTTCCCGCCGGGGGGGTTCCGCTCGCACGACGACGAGAGCCTCCCGGCCGCGCTTGATCGGCTGTACCGCTCCCGGGTGGCGCTGCTAACAGAGGGGACCTGCCCCGACTGTGGGGGGGTGGCGAGTGCGAGCGTCGGGACGGTGGACGTTGACGACGCCGGCTGGACCGCAGACGACGCCCCGGGCGAGCGCCCGCAACTGCGCCTGCGGTGTGAGGCCTGCGGGTACAACCTCCGCTGTCCGGTGACGCTTGGCGTGCTCGAACACCCCGCCGTGATCGCGTTCTACCACGAACACGCTTCCGACGTTCGGGAGCGGCCCATCTGGAACGTCGGCGGGGAATGGCGCGAGCAGCTGCTGTCGAGCGACCCGCTGGCGGTACGAGTGTCGACGGCGCTGGAGGGTGACGGCCTAGAACTGTTCGTCGCCGCTGACGGGAGCGTCGTGGAGAGTCGGCGCTTCGACGCCAGTTAGATGTACTCCGTGACCTCGTCGTCGTCCAGTTCGCGGTAGCCGTCGGCGTCCGCGATAGCGACGGCGGCGTTGATTTCCCCCTCCTCGTCGTCGTCCTGAGCGAGAACATCAACCGCCAACCCGAGGGCGTCGCCGGTGCTCATCTCGGGGTCGTAGTCCTCCTCCAGCCGCGAGCGGATCTCCTCGCTGCGCCCCCCAATGGCGGTCGCTTGCCACTCGTAGGGGGTGCCCGAGGGGTCCGTCTCGAACAGCCGCGGGCGATCCACGTAGCCACCCACCAGTAGCGCCGCGCCGTACGGGCGGGTGCCGCCGGACTGGGTGAACTCTTGGATGTGCTCGCTAACCTCAGTGGTCAGCTGCTCGGTGGTGATCGGATCACCGTACCGCAGTTGCTCGACCTGTGCAGCCCGACGGCCGACGTCCACGAGCTGTCGGGCGTCGGCGACGTGGCCGGCGCTGGCGACGCCTATGTGGTCGTCGATTTTGTGAAGCTTCTCTATGCTTCGCGGTTCGAGCAGTTCCGAGCGGACGCGCCGCTCGGCGGCCAGCACCACGCCGTCGCTGGCGCGGATACCAACGCTGGGAGTGCCGCGCTTGACCGCCTCACGTGCGTACTCGACCTGGTAGATCCGTCCGTCCGGGGAGAACAGGCTCGTCCCGCGGTCGTACGCTTGTCTATCGTTGCCTTGCATATCAGAGTACCTCGTCGATGTCGTCGTAGCTGTCGATGGTCACGCCGTCCTCGGTGATACGTGCGACCGTGATACCGTTACCACTTGCGGTATCGCGCTCGGTGGCGCTGGCGACCGCCTCCGCGGCGACGGTTACCCCCTCTTCGAGGGTGAGGTCGTCGCGGTAGCGCCGCTCCAGTGTGCCGGTCGCGACCTGCGTGCCGCTGCCGCTGGCGGTGTAGGTGTCTTCCAAGACGCCGCCGGCGCCGTCGACGGCGAACACGCGGGGCGCGTCGTCAACCCCGCCCAGCACCGGCATCGCCTGCTGACCGCGGATGAGCTGACCGGCCAGCTGGGCCAGCGCCTCGACGGACATCGGCTCGCCCCGCCGGTTCTCGTAGAGGTTGGCCTCCGCCCGGAGTTGCCGGATGAACGCCTGGCCGCCGCCGACGCTGCCCGACAGGGTGACCGCCGCCGTCGGGTGGACCTGCTCTATCTTCACCGAGTTCTTGTTCGACACGAACCGGCCGCCGAGCGACGCTCGCCGGTCGGCGGCGAGCACCACGCCGTCGCTGGCGACGAGCCCCACCGTCGTGGTGCCTGTCTTCACCACTGCTCCTTCCGTCTCCATGCTTCGACTGGGGCCGCGAGGGGGATAAGTTCTCGCTAAAGCGCTCCTTAGCCGGCGGTGGGAACGCACTTGCCGCGGGGTCCCTTACCCCGCCCATGACCGACCTCGCCGACCGGAAGTGGCGGCTCATCCGCGAGGAGTCGCTCTCCGGGGCGACCTGTATGGCGCTAGACGCCGTCGCCGCAGAGACGGCTGCGGCCGGCGGTCCACGCACGGTCCGGGTGTACCAGTGGGCCCCTTCGACGCTGTCGCTGGGCTACCGCACCGACCCGGCGGACGTGGACTGGGCCGGTTGCCGCGAGCGTGGAGTGAGCGTCGTCCGCCGTCCCACCGGTGGCGGAGCCATTTACCACGACAGGTTCGGGGACATCTCCTACTCCGTCATCGCGCCGGCCGAGGAACTTCCGGGCGACCTGATGGAGACGTACGAACTGCTCTGTGAGCCGCTGCTCGCCGCGTGTGCTGCGATGGGCGTTCCCGCCAGGTTCGCAGAGGAGGAATACCCCGCTATCCACGAGCCGGCCTGCTACCTCCGGGCAGTCCACCCCGCCCACGACGTGGTGTACGGCGGTCGCAAGCTCAGCGGCAACGCCCAGTACCGCCGCCGGGACAGCGTCATCCAGCACGGCTCGCTCACCTACTCGGCGACCCCCGAGGCGACGCTTGCCTGCTTCGCCGACCTGCCCGCCGAGATCACCCCCGAGCGGTTCCGCGAGCGGGTTACCGCCATCGATGAGCACGCCAATCTCTCTCGCTCGGCGGCGGTTGAGTGTCTCGAGACGGCGCTGGCGGAGTGGGCAGACGCGGAGGAGGGGTCCTGGACGGACGCCGAACTGGAGCGAGCCGGGGAGATCGCCGATCGGAAGTTCGACAGCGACCGCTGGAATCGCACTCGCGAGGATCCCCTGGAGGGGTAGCCCCCGAGAAGGGGCGAGCAACGGGTTTTCCTCGCCCGCACGCGTACGAGTACCAATGAGCTTCAGCCGGGAAGCGGCCGTCGACCGGATCGAGCGGCTGGTCGAGACCGTCGAGAGCGACCCGATGCCGGTGCCGGTCCGGGAGGTGTGGGTGTACGGCGACCTCGCGCTGGGACTGGATCCGGTCGAGCGTATCGACGTTTATCTCACGAAGGACCTCCTGTTCGGGAAGGAGCCCGAGCGGGGTGAGCGGTTCGCTGAGCAGGGTATTCAGGGAATCGGTACCACCGTCGACGCCGACTGGGCCGAGCAGTTCCCCGAGCATGTCCGGGCGAACCAGGCGGGCCACGCGGCGCCGGAGCGCTGTCTCGCCGCTCACCTGCTGGGAGAGGACGAACCGGTCCACCTGGAGGTGTGTAACACCGGCTTCGAAAACAATGTCACGCAGCGGCTCCGGGCCGCACAGGACCGCGCCAACTACGAGCAACTGCTCGATCCGCGGGCGGTCTGCCTGTGGGTGGAGGGCACCCGCAGCGACACCGCCTTCGGGAAGCTCCGGGATGGGGAGCTGGTGTTCCCGACCCTACCGGAGGCGCTCGAGATGCTCGGGATGGACCCAGAGGAGGCCGAGACCGCAGCAAGTGCGCTGGCGGCGTACCGCGAGCGCCAGGAGGGTACCACCGTCCGCGGTGACGTGGTTTAGCCCGGCTCAGGTGCCAAGCGCTCTCTATCAGGGAGCGTAGTAGGCAAGGGTAGTTCACACACGCCCCACGGTCACGAAGAACGGTATCGTCTCCGTCCGGCGGTAGCTGCCGTCGGCCATCCCCTCGGCGACTGCCCGGCCCATCGCCCGCCACTCC
>CAZLOO010000167.1:0-5584 GCA_964561055.1 uncultured Halobacteriales archaeon | reverse complement strand
TCAAATGCCGGCCGGACTGCGTCTGTAGGATTGAGGTCGTCGAGTTCGCTCTCGAGATCGACCGCGGCGTACTCCTCCGCGCCGCCCGGCGTCTTCTTGAAAACGTTAATGTGATACAGATACGAGAATCGGACGAGCCGCTGGGCGTGGTCGTAATCGTCAGGATCTTCAATGTAGAATGTAGTCCACCCGGATTCATTAAGTAGATGATGGACGCCCGTCTGGCCCTCTTCGATGAAGACATCGCGGAGGGCACGGAGATAGGCGATGTCGAGCATCCCCCATGCATGGACGTGCCCGATCTCACGCGGGCCGACGCGCCACTCGGTCCCGCCGAACCGATGGTCTCCGACTGTGACGCCGGATCAAGAACTCACCTCTTCGATGAGCTGCTCGACTATCGACTCGATGGCACCTTTGTTCGCTCCCGACATGCGAGGGGTACGGCCCCAAACAGATATGAACCGTTCGTTGGCGATACTCAATACACGCTGCTCACCGTCGCAATAACAGCGCTACTGGCACCAACAGGAGTGCCCCGGCGACGAACGGTGACCAGTAGAACACGACGTATGCAGCGGCAGCAAGCGGCGGCCCAACTGTCCGGCCGAGGCTCCCTGCACCTTGCGTGACGCCGAAGGCCGCACCCTGTGCGTCACCGGTAGCACCCTCCGAAACGAGCGCCGCGAGTCCGACCGTTATCGCTCCGTTCCCGAACGAGGCTAATGCTCCAAACGCGAGCAACACCGCGAGTCCGCCTGTCATCCACTCAGGGCCGCTGGCGACGAGTGCTGTCGTTCCCGCCAATGGGGACACCGCAAGCAAGACGAGCGCAAGGAACAACGACACGACACCGCCGCGGACGACGTGCCGAACACCGAGCTTCCGCGAGAGCAAGCCGATGAGTACACCCTGGTTTAGTATGCCAAGCGCGCCGATGTAGGCGAGGAACATCGCCGCTGCGGTGGCATCGTACCCGAAGAAATCGGCCAAGAACGGCACGAACATCACGGTCATGCCGGCGAAGGCGAGCGAAGTCAGAAAGAACGCGATTACGAGCGGTCGGAGTGTCAAATCAGCGAGAGCACTTCGGAACTGAGCGACGAACGTGACACGCGGTGCCGGGGTGCGGATTCGGTCTGGTTCTTTCAATACGACCGCCGTCGCCCCGAACGCGAGAAAAGAGAAGCCTGCAGCGGCAAAACTCGGCAACGAGAATGGAGTCACTGGAACGAATGCGGGCAACACGGTGCGGGCAGTCGATACCACCGTGTCGCTGGCCAGGAGACCTCCAATCGCCGGGCCGAACACGAACCCGAGACCGAAGGCTGCCCCGACGAGACCGAGCGCGCCGGTCCGCTCCTCCGGTGACGTCACATCGGCGATGTACGCCTGTGCGGTGGCGATGTTCCCGCCGGCTGCGCCGGCTAGCAACCGAGCACTGAACAGAACGACGAGACCAAGGGTTGCGCCGATCTCTGCCGCGACCCCGAAGATGAGCCAAGCGACACCCGCGACGCCGACGGAGAGCATCAGCACGGGCCGACGTCCCCGCTCGTCGGAGATCCGCCCTAGCACCGGCGCAGCCCCGAACTGCGCCAGGGAATACGACGCCGCAAGCAACCCGATGAACACATCGCTCACACCGAACGAGCGGACGTAGAACGGAAGGATCGGAATGATGATTCCGAAGCCAAGCAGATCGATGAAGACGATTCCAACAACGACTGCGACGCGACGACGCGTTCCTGATGATGTGGCTGGCTCTGCCTGCTCGCTCGTCGCCGCCTGACTAGAAGCCACTGGTGAGAGGGGTCGATACGGACGGATATACCCCTATCGGATTTCACACCTGTCCGTTCGCCGAATCCGGTGAAGGAGACAACACCAACTGTCGATCCCACCTCATATCACGATTTAGTGACCGGTTCGGAGGGATTTCTCAGTCCTGTCTCGGCCGTGTCCTGACCTACTGTGACTCGTCCGCACCACACTGGACGAGTCAGGTCTTCTCTCGGGGGCGAGGGGGGGTCGGCTCGCTCGAAGATTCGACCCGGTACACCGGCCCCGGTGAGACGAAGTAGGAGGCAACGTATTGGCGTTCGTTGATCGGGGGCCTCCCCGCCCTGAACGGCGAGGCGTTTGCCTCGAATTTTCCGTAATGCGGATACCATCTCCCTGCTAGTTGCAAGACCGTAGTGCAGACGTCCTCAGCTACGCCGAGATGTCGGGGAGTGAGTGTACAGCGACGCGACATGGATGCAAGTAGCGATGCTCACGAGGACCGCCGCTGTGTATCCAGTCGGCGAGAATAGTCAGTCCGTAGAAGTCTCGGTTAACTCCGCTTGTGGTGCGTTTTGTATCACGCTCCGGAGTCCCTTCCACGCGTTGTGTTTGCGTGTGTAGCCCTGGCCACTGGTTGCGATGATATTCCCGTTACGGTGGCGGAGCCGCCACCGCCACTTGTCACCTCGATCACGGAAGACTTCGAACCGGGCCGGCGGGTGTGCTGGGTCTGTGGCTTCTACCTGTAATGGGTCTGTGCCTTCCACAGGCGTTGCTGGTTCAGGTCGTTCCTCCGGAAGACCTTCGCTGAGAGAGACCGCGGATTCCTCGCCGTCGGGAACGGGCCACGTTAATTCCAGTTCCAGACTCACCTCGTCGTCCTCCACCTCGAGTTCGAATTCGAACTCGAGGTGGTCGGGAATAGCGGCAGTGACTGTCTCCGTGCCGTCGCTCAACCGTATGGAGCCAGCAGTGACTCCATCCAGTACACCGCTGAGTATCGCTGCTATTTCCTCACGACTCCCCGTCAGTTCGGACTCGTATTCGTAGTCTCTGGACATACCAGTACTGACGAGCGCATCCGTGGTAAAGAGTCGCGAACGTGTCTCCCGTTGGGGAGAAACGACGCGTATCTCGTATACTCACAACCCACACCACTGTGAACGGGACAACTTCCAGGGACAGGGGTTACCGTGTGGCGCGTCAAACACTGATATGGCTGCTGGAAGTACCGGCGTCGTTGTCGCCGCAATGATCGCTAACGCCGCTATCACGGTGTTGAAATTTGGTGGGTTCTTGTTGACCGGGAGTCCAGCAATGCTTGCCGAGACCTATCACTCCATTTCTGACACGGGAAACCAAGTGCTGCTTCTGGTCGGGATCAGAGACAGCAATCAGCAGGCGACCAGGGCTCACCCCTTCGGCCACGGGAAGGCCCAGTTCTTTTACGCGTTCCTCGTTTCGGTGCTGCTCTTCGGAGCCGCAGGGTGGAAAAGTCTCACACACGGTATCTCCGAACTGCGCGACGGCGGGCATGAACTCAAAGAAGGCCCCGCTGAGTTTCTCGGAATCACGATCGATCTGCAGGCACCGGTCGACCCGTTCTGGATTGCGGTCGCCATCCTGCTCGGAGCGGTTGCCTTCGAGAGTTACGCCTTTTTGAAGGCTAGAGCCGAACTCCTGCGGCAGATGGAGGTCTATGGCTGGTCAGGCTACCGCCAGGCGTTTAGCCAGACGAGCGACATCACGACGCTGACGGCCTTCACGGAGGATACGGTCGCACTGCTGGGACTCGTCGCCGCGCTCGTCGGAATCGTTGCGACACGGATAACGGGTAACCCCGTTTACGACGCCGCAGCCGCAGTCGTGATCGGGATTCTCCTGATGGCCTTTGCCGTGGCACTGGCAATCGAAAACAAACGGCTCATTCTCGGAGAAAGCCTCTCCGCGGACGTCGAACGAAAACTGCGCACCGCCGTAGAGTCTCATGACGGCGTCGTTCACATTGATGACTTCCGGACGATGTTCATCGGCACGGGGAAAGTACTCGTTACCGCGGACGTGAGCTTCGACCCGGAGCTTGTGATTGGCGACATTGACGAGGACGTCCAACAGATCGAGCAGGCGCTCATCGACATCGACAATCGAGTGAAGTTGGTGTACATCGAATCGGGGCTATAACTGTCTTGCCCGATTCGAGGATATGCACCGGCCGCATACCGTCTCACTGAAACGTATTCTATGGTGCCGGATGCGCAGCGTGTACTCAGCACGCATCGTCTGAGAGTACCCTGGCAGTTTGTTCAGTCGCTGATGCAGACAGGGCGCGAATACAGTACTGACGAGCTACGCCAGCTACTAACTCCTCCGCCTCTTACCATACCATGCTTTGGGGGACCCGTCGGCGCCTGTCACAACGTCTATCTATGTGAGTGTTGACAATAGACGCATGCCAGGAGCGTACATTGCCAGCGGCCAGCGCGTCACGCTTCGGACCACCGAACGGGAGGACCTCCTGTTCTGCCACCGAGCCGACGCCGACCCTGAGATACGCATCATGATGGGCGGGTTCGTCCAGAACCTTGCTCAGGCCGAGGAGGGGTTCGAAGAGCAGTGGGGATTCGACGAGCTGTTTCTGGTGTGTCTCGACGACGATGCCGGGCCTGGCCACCCCGACGAGGACCCACCCGCCGGATCGGCTTCTGTGCGGCTGGCGGGCAAGAGCAGGGCCGTCCTGGCCTGGCCATGTTCATCGTCCCGGCAGTCCAGGGGGAAGGGTATGGGCGGGAGGCGCTGTCGCTGGTCCTCGACCACATCTTCCAGGTCTACCCCCATCCCGCGGTCGGGACGAAGACCTTCGCCCACAACGAGGCCGCGCGTGGCCTCCTTGAGTCGCTGGGGTTCGCCCAGGAGGGCCGCATCCGCGACGACGTGTACCGAGACGGCCAGTACCGCGACCGTATCCACTACGGGCTCCTCCGCAGCGAATAGCACGACCGGGACTGACCAGCGTCGGACCACCTGCGTGCTAACGAGAATCTCTGTATCCGGCACGCGATTCCTACCAAAGTAGTACGTGTAGATGTGGGCTCTGCTGCATAGTGGGTGCGTATTCAGCGGGAAGTATTCCAAGACGCGAAGCAGACCGTGTGGTGGTAACAGTTAACACCTTTTATAACATCTGAGTTGGTGCAATGTCCACAGAGACAACTGCCTCGCGGAAGGGGTACGCGCTCTTCATAGAGGAGATCACGGATTGGGAGAGCTACCTAAACGACTATCTACCGACCGCGGCCCAAACGATCGAGGACCACGGCGGAGAGGTAATCGTCGGCCATCCCGACCCTGAGGTCGTCGAAGGCGAATGGAATCACGGCATGAGCGTCGTCATCGAGTTCCCCTCGGTTGAGGACGCACATGCGTGGTACACCGATCCCGCATATCAAGAGGTCAAACCGATTCGGGTCGAAGCGTGCGAGTACGCCCACGCGGTGATTTGTCCGTCGTTTTCCCCGGAGGACCTGCCTGGCTGATCGGATCGTACCGCCAGGGTCCTCCCCTGTCCGTCTGGCCTCGATCCGGAACGGAGCGATACGGAGAATTTGTTGATCTTCGATTGGGGAGCATCTACCAGACGCATTCTCTGTACGCAGCACGCCCTTTCTACCAGAAATTGAGTAGCTCGAGTCGGTCGCTGCTGCATACAGAGGATGTATACAGCACGCCATTCCTATCAACTGCTGTGGGTTTCAACACCTATGAAAGCCTGCTACCTCAACAAACCACGTCTGCGTTAGTA
>CAZLOO010000166.1:0-5585 GCA_964561055.1 uncultured Halobacteriales archaeon | reverse complement strand
CGAACGGGGCGTCCGCCTCCGCCACGCGGTCCTCGAACAGCAGCGACCCGGAGGTCGTTGGTAGCCCTGCCACGTCGTCGAGGTCCTTGATCGCCACCGGAACCCCTGCCAGGGGGCCGGCCGGCTCCCCGCTGTCGAGGGATTCCTCCAGATCGCGGGCGGCCGAAACGGCGTGGTCCTCGGCGATGGTGACGAACGCGTTCGTGTGGGCATTGCGCTCGCGGATGCGGTCAAGGTGGGCCTCCACGACCGTCACGGGCGAGCGCTCGCCGTCCCGCACGCGGCGCGCGATGGCGGCCGCGCCGAGATCGGTAAGTTTCGTCATGGGCGAGCCTCGCGGGCCGGCAGGAAAACCCCCGGGGTCGGCGGGCGATCAGAGCGGCTTAGTCATGACGGTCGCCGTGTCGGGACAGAGCTCTGCGAACTCCGCCGTCCCGCGGACCGATTCAGGCACGTCCGAGCGCTCGACGCGCTCGTAGCCGCGGTCGGCGAAGAAGCCGGCGGCGGTCGTAGTGAGCAGATAGAGGCGTTCAACGCCCGCCTCGGCGGCCCGCGCCTCAAGGGCGTCACACAGCGCGGTGCCGACACCTTCCCCGCGAGCCGATCGCTCAACGACGACCGACCGGAGCAGCGCCGCGTCGCCACACAGTTCGAGTCCGCCGGCCCCGACGCGGCCGTCGCCCCCACGGGCGATGTAGAACCGCGCCGGGGAGGACTGGACGTCGCTCGGAAGGTCGTTGCGCTCGAGCAGTTGCTTGACGTACGCGAGCGCCTCGCCGTCGACAGGATGAAGCCGGGGAGGCACGCCCGAGGGCTGTCGGCCGGCAAGTATAATTCCCGGGGGCGGCGGTCTCACCAGCGGTAGGTTCGAACGCGCCCTGTAAGCTGAAGCGCCCATATCAGAGGGGTCGATGTCCGACCTCGACGTGGGGGGCGCCGTCCCGGAGGAGGGCCTAGCGATGAGCGTGGAGATACCTCACGAGGGTGAGACGTTCAATGGGGGGATGATGACCGCCGTCAAGGAGAGCGTCATCGACCCGCTGTCCGGTATCGATGTCGCGGCCGACCGGACGACGCTTGTGTCGCTGGCGCGCAATCCGGATGGCACCTATATCGCGTGGCTCCCCGTCGGCAGCGGAAAGTAGGCTACACCGTGTGGCGGCGGCCGAGGAACAGCCCCACCCCGGACGCGGCGGCGGCGAACGCCGCCAGCGTAAGGAACAGCGTGCCGGCGTCCGCGAACGCGAGAACGGCGCCGGCGATAGCGCCGCCGAGCGCCCCCACACCGAACACTCCGAGGTAAGTAAACCCATAGGAGAGCCCCCGGGTGCCCGCCGGGGTGTACTCGGCGACGGTCGCCTGATACATCGGCTGAACGACGAACAGGACCGCGCCAAGCACGGCGCCCAGCGTCATCAGCGGGATGACGCCCAGCGTCGCGACCGGGAGGAAAGCCAGCGCCAGCAGCGCAAGCGTACCGAACGCTGCGGCCATCGTGTACTCCACGCGGTAGCGGTCAGTGAGCTTCCCCCCGACGTACTGGCCGACGACACCGATCAGCAGCAGACCGGCGTAGAAGTAGTCTTGCGGGCGGAGCTCCTGGCCGCTGCCTCCTACCCCGAGGAGGTCCACCAGCCCGGCGGGGAGAATGGCGGCCACCGTCACCGGCTCGAAACCGGGGAGCCCGCGCAGCAACTCCGGGAGGAAGGTGAGCACGCCGCGGTAGTACAGCCCAGAAAAGACCACGATAGCGAACACGAACACGAAGCTTCCGGCGAACAGCCGGCGGGATTCGGCGAGGAACTCCCCGAGCGACGCCACGCCGGCGTCGTCCTTGGAGCCGCCGTCGGCGGCGGCCTCCTCGACGGCGGCCGTCTCGTCGAAATCCGCGCGGACGGCATACAGCGCCACCAGCAGTGCCGGTAGCCCCAGAAGGAGAGCGACGGTGCGCCAGTCCACGAACAGTAGCAGCACCGCCGCCAGCAGCGGACCCAGCCCGATGCCGAGGTTGCCGGCCATCCCGTGATAAGCCAGACCAGTACCCCGGCGGCTCACCCCCTTGCTGATGAGCGACAGCCCCGCTGGGTGGTAGACGCTGGCGGACACCCCCCAGATGACCAGCGCCACCGCTATGACCACCATGCTCGGCGCCAGTCCCAACAGGACGTAGGCGCCGCCCATCCCTAGCAGGCAGGCGACGATGAGCCGGCGGGAGCCGACCCGATCCACGAGGACGCCCCCGGGAAGCGCGCCGACGCCGAACAGCCCGTAGCCAAGGGTAACGACCACGCCGACGGTGGCGGTGGTGACGGGGAACTGCGCGAGGCCGACGTCGATGACGGAGAACTCCGACAGCCAGATAACGACGAAGATCGGAACCGCCATCTCATAGGTGTGGACGGAGGCGTGGGCCATCATCACGAGGCCGGTTATCGCGCGGTCGTTTGCGTTCACTAACCGGTAGTTCCGTCCGGGGGACGCTTTACGCCGTCGGTCCTCGGTCGCCAGAGGGCGGGGTTTTTCACGGGAACGGGAGGTCCGACCGCATGCGCCGGAGTGTACGACAGGATGGCCACCGCCGCCGCCGACACCAATCCCGACAGCCCGACGCGGACGGGCACGGATAGGCTGCGGCCCGGGGGGTGCTTCCGCCGGTGGAAGGTCAGCGCTGTCAGGCGTTGTTCACGGTCGGTGCCTACTGACTGCTGGTTAGCCGTTGGCACCGAAACCTACTTGCCCGCCCTCGCCATCGAACAATTCCAGTTGTGATACCGAAAGCGGCGTTGTCAATGGCGGGAACACAGCCGCCGACGGCGGGGACGCAACGGGGGCGGGGCCGGTGAGACTCCTGCTCGCCGCGGGAAGCACGGCCACCGCGCGGGTCGACGGTATCAGTGCCGCCGGCGCCGACCGGGACGCGATGCTGCACACACCCGCGGCCGACCTAGAGATAGTGGCGTATGGCCGGCCGGTGTTGGCGCCGGTCGTCCCCGTCAGCCCGACCGGAACGCCGACGCCGGCGGTCATCACCCGGGCGGCCCGAGAGCTGCTCGGAATCGAGACGCTGGCCGTGGATGCCGGCATCGCCCGACCAACAGGCGCCCCAACAGTGAGAGTCGGCGGGGAGCCCGGAGGGGACATCCGCGAAGCCCGACCGGTCGGCAACGTTCGAGACCTGTTCACGGCCGGTCGCCAACTCGGTGGAGCGCTACCGGACGAAGAGCTTGCCGTCGGCGAGACGGTGCCCGGCGGCACCACCACCGCCATGGGGGTGCTCGCGGCGCTGGGCGAGCGCACCGGCGTCTCCTCCTCGCTGTCGGAGAACCCGCTGGAATTAAAAGAACGGGTCGTCGGGGAGGCGCTTGCGGCGAGCGACCTCTCGGAGGGGGACGCCGCCGGCGACCCGCTGCTGGCGATAGAGTGCGCCGGCGACCCAGTGCTCGCGAGCGTCGCAGGAGTGATTGCGGGGGCGACCGACGCCGGCAAACGAGTGACACTGGCCGGCGGTACCCAGATGGCCGCCGCGGGCGCGCTTGCCCGCCACGCCGGCATCGAGGCGGAGTTCTCGCTGGCGACGACGTCGTTCCTGGCCGACGACAACAACGCGGCGATCCAGGCGCTCGCGGCTGACCTCGACCTCGACCTGATCGTCACCGACCCCGGGTTCGACCGGGCGAGCCATCCCGCGATGGACGGCTACGTCGCCGGCGAGGCGAAGGAGGGCGTGGGGATGGGCGGCGTACTCGCGCTGCTCGCGGCCAGCAACGTCCCGATGGCCGAGCTCCGCGAGCGGGTCGTAGCCGTGTACGACCGCCTGGAGAGGGCCGAGAAATGAGGGGAGTCGTCCTTGGCGGGACGAGCTCCGGCGTCGGGAAGACGGTAGCGGCGCTGGCGACCATCCGGGCGCTGCAGGGGGCGGGTCACGACGTCCAGCCGGCGAAGGCCGGCCCGGACTTCATCGACCCGAGTCATCACGAGACCGTCGCCGGCCGGCCCTCGCGGACGTTAGACTTGTGGCTCGAGGGAACCGAGGGGCTCCGGCGCAACTACCACCGCGGTGAGGGGGACGTCTGCGTCGTTGAGGGCGTGATGGGCCTGTACGACGGTGATGCCTCCAGCACGGCGATGGTCGCCGAGGCACTGGAGCTCCCCGTAGTGCTGGTCGTCGACGCCAGCGCCGGGATGGAAAGCGTCGCGGCAACGGCACTGGGCTTCCAACGGTACGCCGACCACGCGGGAGTCGACGTTGACGTCGCGGGGGTGCTCGCCCAGCGGGCCCACGGGGGGCGCCACGCCGACGGCATCCGGGGGGCACTGCCGGACGGGCTGGCGTATCTCGGCCGAATCCCCCCGCGCGAGGACCTAGAGATACCGGAGCGGCATCTCGGTCTGGAGATGGGCGACGAGGCGCCCCTCGGCGAGGGGCTAGACGCCGCCGCCGAGCACGTGCGGACCGACCGTCTGCTCGAACTGGCCCGCGAGCCACCCCGCTCGGCACCCGCCAAGCCGGGCCCGCAGACGGGCAAGCGAGTTGCGCTCGCCAAGGACGGAGCGTTCCGCTTCTGTTATTCCGCTACGGTCGAGCGCCTCCGCGAGCGCGCCGAGGTAGTGACGTTCGCTCCAGCGGCGGCCGAGGACCTGCCGGCGTGTGACGGCGTCTACCTGCCTGGGGGCTACCCGGAGCTACACGCCGGCGCGCTGGCGGATTCGCCGGCACTGGCGACGCTCCGCAAGCGGGCCGCCGACGGCCTACCGGTGCTCGGGGAGTGTGGTGGGCTGATGGCGCTGGCGGAGACGCTGACCACCGCGGACGGCGATACCCACCGAATGGCGGGCGTACTGCCCGCGGACGTGCGGATGCACGACCGCTACCAGGCGCTGGATCACGTCGAACTGTGCGCCGAGCGGGACACGCTCACGGCGGGGGCGGGCGACCGGCTACGCGGCCATGAGTTCCACTACTCCAGTGCCGACCCCGCGGGGGACGCCCGGTTCGCGTTCGCCGTCGAGCGCGGCGACGGTATCGACCGCGGGCGCGACGGGCTCACCGAGCATCGGACCTTGGGGACGTACTGTCACGTCCATCCCGAGAGCGGCGCGTTCGACGCGTTCCTAGAGGCGCTCTGAGCCGCCCGCTCCAGGCCAAGGGAGCGCGGGCGGTCAGAGGACGAGACCGGGTTCGAGAGTCACCAACGCCGCCCCCACGACAACGAGCACCGCCCCGACGACGATACCGGGGGTAACCCGCTCGAGATCCCGTAGGAGGGCGTACGCGAAGATGGTGGTGAACAGCGGTGCCGTTGACGCCAGCGACTCGACGATCGCGACCCGGCCGGCCGGCAGCGACAGCGCGCCGAACAGCGACGCTAGGGCGACGGCAGTCACTCCGCCGCTGAGGGCGAAGTAGCCGTACGACCGGCGGTCGGCCGACCGAAAGCCGCCGGTCCCCCGGACGGCGGCGTAGCCGAGGAAGACCGCCAGTGCGCCCGCTTCGTTGAGCGCAACGGCCTGGAGCACGCCCGTCTCGCCAGTGTTAAGCCCGAACCGCCGGAGGACGTTCCCGAACGCGAACAGCGCGCCCGCTC
>CAZLOO010000165.1:0-5615 GCA_964561055.1 uncultured Halobacteriales archaeon | reverse complement strand
AGCAGCAGCAAGACGTTCTTGAAGAGCTCGCGCGTCTCCCGACTCTCGCCCACCCGACGGTGTCACCCGACTGCGACCGGGTGGCGTTCTATTACGACGTTAGCGGCCGCAATGAGCTCCACATTCTGGACACCGGAACCGGCGAGCACCGCCAGGTGAGCAACGGCCAGGTCCCCCGCAACGCCCGGTGGTTCGTCCGGTGGGCCGCCGATGGCAGGCGGGTGTTCTTTCATCTCGATGACGGCGGTAACGAGCAGAACGACATCCACGCCATCGATCTTGAGACCTGCAGCGCCGAACCGGTCGTAGAGATGGATGGCCAGGTAATCCTCTCGGACGTCGGCGAGGACGGCGACAAGCTTCTGCTGGCCTCCTCGCAGGACGGCCAGATGAACCTCTACGTGCACGACATACCGAGCGGCGGGGAGACGAAAATAACGGAATACGAGCGCGCGGTGTGGGGCGGTCATCTGTCGCCTGACGGCGAGCGAGTCGCCTACGCCACGAACGAGTCCGCCGACTATGATAATCAGGACGTATACGTCGCCGGCGCGGACGGCTCGGACCCGCGACAACTCGACATCAGCGAGACCGGTGCCGAAGCGAGCCCCGTCGACTGGACGCCAGACGCCGAACGCCTGCTGGTCTCTGACAACACGGAGGATCTCACACGGCCCGGGGTGTATGATTTCGCCGCTGACGAGGTGACGTGGCTCGGCGACCTAAGCCACGAGGAGTCGCCGGTCGCGTTCATGCCGGACGGCGAGCGCGTGCTCGCAACCCGGACCTGCCGGTGCTCGACGGTGCCGGTTGTCTACGACCTCCACACGGGGGACGGCCGGGAATTGGATTTGCCGGAAGGTGTCGCCAGTTTCGGAGGCGGCTACGGTACGGGAGAGGTCGCTCTCGGTGACGACAGGGTCCTGATCACCCTGACGACCCCAACCCGGCGACCGGAGCTGCTGGCCTACGACCTCGCCACAGACGAATCCGAGATTCTCGTCGAGGCGGAGTACGGCCCGTTCGAACAGGTCGACTTCGCGGACGCGGAGTTTCTCACCTTCGAGTCGGATGGCGTCCCGGAGACGCCTGCGGCGGCCGTTGAGCACGACTCCTACGAGGAGATGGATATCGAGGCGCTATTATACGACTCCGGCGAGCGCCCCTCGGCCCTAATCGTCAATCCTCACGGAGGCCCCCGCCACCACGATAGCCGCAGGTTCGACCTGTACACCCAATTCCTCGTCTCCCAGGGGTACAGCGTCTTGCAGGTGAACTACCGAGGTTCGACGGGACGCGGCCGGGAGTTCGTCGAGGAGCTGTACGACGATTGGGGCGGCGCCGAACAGGGCGACGTCGCGACCGGCGCCGAGCACGTCCTCGCGGAGTACGACTGGCTCGACGAACAGCGAGTGGCCGTCTTCGGCGGTTCCTACGGCGGCTACTCCGCGTACTGGCAGATGGTGCAGTACCCGGAGCTGTACGACGCTGGAATCGCCTGGATCGGCGTCACCGATCTGTTCGATATGGCCGAGAACACGATGCCGCACTTTCGGAGCGAGCTGATGGTGAAGTACCTCGGCAAACCGAAGGACAACGAGGAGCTGTACGAGGAGCGGTCCCCGGTAACGTATGCGGGGAACCTCTCGGCGCCGCTGTTGATGATCCACGGCGTCAACGACCGCCGGGTGCCGGTGTCCCAGGCGCGCATCTTCCGTGACCGCCTGGAAGAGCTCGACTACGAGGCCGGCGGGGGCGGCGACTACGAGTACGAGGAGCTCGGCGAGGAGGGACACGGCTCCTCGGATCAGGACCAGAAAGCCCGCGCGTTCCGAATCGTTGCGGACTTTCTGGAGCGACGGCTGGCATAGAGCGACCACAGCAGGTATGTGGCCTCACCGCGAAACCGCGCTGTGACGACACCGGCGGCCGGTGACGGGTCGATGACGACCGTACGGCAGGCGGTCGAGGCTGACCTGCTGGCAATCCAGCGCATCGAGCGCGAGTCGTTCCCCCAGCCGTGGCCATACGAGGCGTTCCGACGGTTCCTCGGCGGGGATGGGTTTCTCGTCTGTGAGGCCGGCGGTGCCGTCGCCGGCTACGTGGTCGCGGACTCGATGCCCAACTACGGCCGGCCGCTGGGCCACGTCAAGGACATCGCCGTCCATCCGGAGTACCGCGGCCGCGGCATCGGGCGGCTCCTGCTCCGTCGCGCGCTGGGAATACTTGAGGCTGAGGGTGCCAACACGATCAAGCTAGAGGTGCGCGAGGGCAACGACCCCGCGCTAGCACTGTACCGCGAGTTCGGCTTCGAGCACCGCCGGACGGTACCCCGCTACTACGCTGACGGCGAGGACGCGCTGGTGATGGTCCGGGAGTCCGACTGACCGGACGGCTTTTCACCGGAGCCGCGATTATCGAAGGTATGGGCTACGACTGTCCGGTCTGTGCGACGCCGCAGGCGGACGAGCGCCACCTCGCCAATCACATGGCGTTCACAGCGCTCATCCACGGTGACGACCACAAGACCTGGCTGGACGACCACTGCCCGGACTGGGAGGTCGCCGGCGAGGAGGCACTGGCCGAGCGGGTCGCCCCGCTCGCCGAGGAGGCTGACTACCCGCAGGTGTTCGAGGACACGACTGGGGACCGCCCCGGAGAGACACACGACCACCACGATCACGACCATGCGCGCCGCTCGGTGCCAGGGAGCGACACAGAGGTGCGCGAGGCTATCGAGGCCGCTCGAGAGCTGACTCAGGAGCGCCTTGAGGAGTGAACAGCGGGCGTGATTGTCGTCACTACCGAGGACTTCGAACTGTACCACGGCGTGGTGAACGAGCTGCGTGACCGGGGGGTGGCGTTCACCACAAAGGAGGTCGGCGAGCCGCTTGAGGACGGGGTGGAGCTACTCGTGACCGGACCGGAGGATGACGTTCAGGAGGCACAGCTGTCGGTGGAGGTCGTCCGCGCCGATCCTAGAGACCCGCGGCGTGCCGTCGAGGAGGCGCTGGCGGTGCTGCGTGGCGGTGAGGGCCGCACGGTCGTCGGCATCGACCCCGGTGATCACCCCGGGGTCGCTGTTCTCTCGGGTGACACCGTCGTCGCGGCGTTTCAGATGCCGCTGGTTGACGCGCCCGACGCGGTAATGGCGGAGCTTGAGGGGGCCGTTGACCCACTGGTACGTATCGGCGACGGTGCGCGCCTACAGGGCCGACGCATCGTCGACGGTCTGGGCGATGTGCCGGTCGAACTCGTTGATGAGACCGGCACCACGCCCTACCTCGGTACCGGAGCCCGCGGGATGGGCGATGTGCTCGCGGCGGTTAACATCGCCCGCTTGGAGGGGGAGGCAATCGACGCCCGTGATGTGAAGCCGACCGCCGGGGAGATAGAGCGGATCAAACGCCGCTCCCGGGAGACCAGCGGCGGGGAGCGCACGATCAGCGGCGCGCTCGCCGAGCGGGTCGCGGCCGGCGAACTCACCGTTGAGGAGGCGCTGGAGGAGCACCGCTCGGAGTAACCGCGTCAGTCCGCCCGTAGGTCCTCGTGGAGCACGAACCGCCCCTCCTCGCGGGGGAACGGTCGCGTCTCGATGACGGCCGACTTGGGGAGCGGGTCGTAGTGGTGGGGGAAGGCTCCGCCTGGGGTCTCCTCGTACCTGAGGTCCCCAAGGTCCGCACGCCTGACGACGACCAGCAGCGGGTTCGTCGTGTCCCGGTGGTTCGTTTCCGCGACCGGGACGACCGCGTCGGCCGGTGAGAGATGGATGAACCCCTGCTGATCGAGCGAGGGCGGCCGATACTCGTCGTCCACAGTCCGGGCCTCCCAGTCGGCCTCGGCGACGATGTGTAGGAGGTGCTCGTCCAGCCCACCGCCATCGCGCAGGGCACTCTCGGCACGGCGGGTCGCCTCGCGGGTCGATATGTCCGTCTCGCCTGCGACCGCGACCGCGTCGTCATGCTCGGCGCTAACATCCAGCACATCGCCGGCGTCGTCGCTCGCGACCTTTACTGTCACCGGGTAACGCTCCCCGTCAATCTTGAGGGTCGCCGTCTCGTAGCGGCGCTCCGCGACAAACCGGTGGCGTACCGGCGACTCCCGTACCCCGAGAGTACCGGTCTCCGCGGCCAGTCGTCTCGCGACGGCGGCCGCGTCCGCCTCGTGAACGACGACCTTCACGAGGTGGCCAGGGCGGGCCTTCTTCATCGTCAGCGGCACCACTGACACGTCCAGTGCGCCAGCCTCCGCGAGCGACCGCTGGAGGTCGCCCAGGGTCTCGGGGCTGGCGTCGTCGAGATTCGTCTCCAGCAGCCGGACTCCCTCGCGGGCGAGGCCCCCCCGTTCCGTGCCTACTGTCGCTCGGAGGACGTTCGGCCTGTCGTCCAGTTCGTAGCCGCCAGCACCGTAGCCGGACCTCTCAAGACGTACGGACGGGAGTGTCTCCACGCCCTCGGCATACCGGGCCAGTATCGCCGCTCCTGTCGGGGTGAGCAGCTCCCGGTCGACCGGGCCGCCGCGGAGCTCCCAGTCGGCGGCCTCGGCGAGATTCACCACCGCGGGCGTCGGCACCGGGTAGGTCCCATGGCTAAAAGACGTCTCGCCGCCGCCGGCCGCGACGGGCGTGGTCACCACCCGGTCGGGGTTGAGGTCCGCAAACAGCAACGCGGCGCCGACCACGTCCGCGATGGCGTCATCCGCTCCGACCTCGTGGAACGCAGTCTCTTCGACAGCGGTCCCGTGGACCGACGCCTCTGCCTCAGCGAGCAGACGGAACGTCGCCCGGGCTTCGCGCTCAACGCCGTCGGGGAGGTTCATCTCCGCGACGATCCCCAACACCTCGGCCAGAGTGCGCGTCGGGCCAGTACCCTCAGCATGGCCATGTTCGTGCTCGGCCTCGTGGTCGTAGCCGCTGTCGCCCCCGCTCCCGTGCTCGTCCCCGTCTCCATCGTCCGTACGCCGGACGACGACGCGGGTCGCGCTCACGCCGGCCTCCGTGACTTCCCTGGCGTCGTAGCTCAGAGGGAGAGTCCTCTCGACCGGTGCCAACGTCCCGCGGTCGGCGCCAGCCGCCAGCAGCGCGCCGAGTAGCATATCCCCCGAGGCGCCCGTACGGCCATCGAACGCGAGCGTACGCATACCCCGTTTCGGTCGGCCCGCGCGAAAAGCGGTACGGTCACGGACCGGACGCGGTCCCGGCCGTGGGTCACAGTAGCAAAAGGGATATGTCCGGCGCCACCGGACTTCTAGTAACCCCTGACATGGTGAACGAAGTCCAACTGGAGGTGGCCAAGGCGTACCCCAACGATTCTGGGCGAGGAATCGCACGGTTGGATCCGGACACGCTGTTACATCTGAAGCTGAGTCCCGGTGACATCATCGAGATTGACGGCGGTGACACCACCGCCGCGAAGGTGTGGCGGGCCGACCGGCAGGACTGGAACACCGACACCGTCCGGATCGACGGGTTCACGCGACAGAACGCCGACGTCGGTATCGGCGAGCGCGTGGAGATCCGCAAGGCGAACGCGACGAAGGCCAAGAAGCTCGTGCTCGCACCCCCTGAGGAGGCGTCCGTCCAGTTCGGCTCGGACGCAGCTGGGATGGTGAAACGC
>CAZLOO010000164.1:0-5638 GCA_964561055.1 uncultured Halobacteriales archaeon | reverse complement strand
CGGTCGCCTGGAAGCGGATCGCCGTCGCCTCGTCGGCGGTGTTGTTGCCGACCACCCGCGGCACTTTCAGGGGCTCGACGGCGCCCCGCTCGACGCCGAGCACGCCAACGTTGAGCTCGCTGGCGAGGCGTCGGGCGGACTCGGAGACCGCCGTCGCAGGGGCCGCGACGTAGGCCGCGTTGGCCTCCCCGAGCCGGTCGTGGGCCTGGACGACCCCGCGCTCGACGTCGACGGTGCCGCTGCCGGTGTACCCCTTTGCCTCGACGGCGATCAGCGGCGGGCGCTCGCCCGGCCGCTCGACGGACAAAAGCTCCGGCTCCAGGTTCCGGATGCCGACCAGGTCCGGGTAGCCCGACCCCAGCTGGACGTGGTTGAACGGCGCGAGCTGCTCGCGGACGGCCTCGGCGATGGGCTGGCCGGGGAGCCACTCCCCGGTGGCGAACTGAGTGTCACAGACGGCGTAGGAGTCGGCCTCGCTCTCGTCGAACAGCCGCCGCTTGGCGCGGGCCAGCACCTGCGGCTCCGACAGCGACGCGGCGCCCATACCACGCGGTCCCGAGCCGACAACATCAACCTTGGGTGACAGAACGGTTCGCTGCACGGTGCTCCGCGAGTAATGGAGTGGAAGCTGGCCGGGAGCACAGCGATAACCGAGCGAGCGGATGATGGGACTGCCGCACCGACTGGAACTGCTGGTGTGTTGATCAGGGAGTGGCGGTGCCACGTCGGACGTCACTTCCCATTGAGCGCCGTCGGGGGGCCCGAGGTGCCTTCCAGAGGTCGTGACGCGACGTCTTTTACAAACTTACCGAGACTCTGACTGGAGTCCCCGACGTGGAATGACTACCCTGATCGTCGACCCAGCGAAGCGCATAAACAGCATGCGTGCATACATTGTATGAGAATAATGCCGCGCACCACCAGCACCCTCCCGGACGATCTCCACCAGCTCATCGAGGGGAGCGTCGATGCCGGTATCTTCGAGAACAAGAGCGATGCCATCCGCCACGCGCTGCGGGACTACTTCGCCACACACGAGGACGCTCGCCTCGCCGCGGCCATCCACCTCTACGACAACGACGAGATCAGTCTCGGGAAGGCCGCTCGGTTGGCCGGTGTCTCCCGGTTCGACATGCCGGAGCTCCTCCGTGACCACGGCATCGACGTCAAAATCGGGCCGGAGGACATGGAAGACGCGTACCGCGAGATCGATGTCGCGCGCGATCTCGAATGAGGTCGGTCCCCTCGAATCCAACCGTTCTCAACACGACGGCGCCCTCGAACTTCGCGTACATCGACCGTATGGACCTCTTGGAGGCACTCCCGCGGGTGTGCACCGTTCCGGCCGTCCGAAGCGAGCTTCGTGCTGGCGTCGGTTCCTACCCACACCTCCAGCGAGCACTCGACAGCGTCGGCGACACGATCCCTGTCGTTGCGCTGGACGAGCCCGCTGAGGACGCCGCCACGCAGCGAGAACGCCGGCTCGATCCGGGGGAAGCCCAGGCGTTCGCTGTGGCGGATATTCACGACAGGACGCTGGTGACCGATGACGGTCCTGCCCGCAGGTTCGCTCGTGAGGCCGGCGTTGCCGTTACCGGGTCCATCGGCGTTCTGATCAGCGCCGTGGAGGATGACCGTCTCTCCGAGGTGGATGCCGACCGCTGGCTCAAGCAGTGGGTCGACGAGACGGACTACCGGGCTCCGTCCCGTGATCTCTCCGACTACCTGTGAACTACCCCTGCCTACTCACTCGCGGCTATCGCCGCTCGTTCCAAGAGGCAGGGGTTTCCTGTCTCGACGACGCGCTTTGCAGACGCCGTCGAACAGCCGCCGCTCGGCGCGGGCCAGCACCTGCGGCTCCGACAGCGACGCGGCGCCCATATCACGCGGTCCCGAGCCGACAGCATCAATCTTGGGTGGGCGAACGATTCTCCGTACGACGGGCTGGGGTCTCGGCCAGTGCCGCTGTTCCTTCAGGGAGTCGTTCGGCTGCTCCGCCCACAGTCCACGAACCGGACTCGGGGGGCTGGTCCGTCGTCCGGAAACGTTTATTCAATCGTATAGGGTGCGGTGGGATATGAGCAGCGACCGACAGTCGGTTTCGATCTCGCTCCCGACGGAACTCGTTGCCCGTCTCGACAGGCTCGTCGAGGAGGGGGTGTTCAGCTCGCGGTCGGAGGCGCTTCGATACGGCGCTAGGCTCGTCGTTCGCGAGGAGTCGCTCCAGCGCCTCCACGAGCAGGCAGAGCACAGCGCGCGGGAGGACGTCAAGGAGCGGTTAGACCGGAAGCGTGTACCTTGACCTCAACGTTATCCTCGCGGAGCTGAAAGCCGACGACTGGCTGGCGAGTGACGTGGATATCGAGTCGATCGACGGGCCGAAGACGTCGGTCGCGACAGGCATCGAACTACAGTACGTGATGGAAGACGAGTGGAATCGTGACCGGGTCCTTCGGGCACGCCAAGAGATCGCTCGAACCGACATCGAGCTGGTACCGCTGACCAGCGACACACTGGACGCTGCTGCCGACCTCCGATCACAGTACGAGACACTGACCGTATTCGACGGCATGCATCTGGGCAGTGCGTTCGTCCTCGACGAGCCGATCGTCTCGACGGACACGCTGTTCCCCGGAATCCAGGAGGTCGAGCATGTCGATCCCCGCGATATCGGGTAAGGGACGCTGAGCCGCCTCCCGGCGCCGGTCCCCGTCACGACCGCTCCCCGACTCCCGGCGTCCAGTAACGGGGGGGTCCCGTCGCATCCGCGGTCTTTTGCGCGTCGCGACCGTACGGTATCTCGATGGAGTATGCCGCGCTCGCCGCGGTTTACGACCGGTTGGGGGGGACGGACTCGAACAACGAGAAGCGGGACGTCCTGGCGGAGGCGTTCGCCGACGCGGAGCCGGCCCTGCTCAGCCGTCTGGTCACGCTCGTCAGGGGGCGACTGTCGCCGGCCCACGACCGGACGGACTTGGGTGTCTCCTCCAGTCTCACCGTGGACGCGGTCCTGCAGGCGACCGGTGCGAGCGAGGCGGCCGTCCAGGAGCGCTGGACGGAGACCGGTGATCTCGGCGACGCGGCGGCATGGGCGGTCGATAACGGCGGCCAGCAGACGCTGTTCTCCGAGCCGCTCACCGTCGAGCGCGTCCACGACCGCCTCCGCGAGCTCGCCACCTACGAGGGCAGCGGCAGCCAGGGGCGGAAGGTCGATGCCCTCGCGGGCCTGCTGGCCGATGCCGACCCCAACGAGGCCCGGTATGTCGTCCGGACGGCGCTGGGACACATGCGCGTCGGCGTCGGCGAGGGGACGATTCGTGACGCCATCGCCGTCGCTTTCCTCGACGGGAGCGACGAGGCGGTCGCGGCTGTCGAGCGCGCCTACCAGGTGACCAACGACTTCCGGGTGGTCGCGGAGACGGCCCGGGACGACGGCCGGGACGGGCTGGCTGCCCTCGACGTCCAGCTGTTCCGGCCGGTTCAGGTGATGCTCGCGGAGAAAGCGGAGACGCTGGCCGCAGGGCTGGCGGATGCGGCCGGCGACGGCGCGGTCCGCTGTGAGTACAAGTACGACGGCATCCGTGTCCAGGTCCACGTCGATGGCGACGAGGTGCGGCTGTTCACCCGCCGGCTGGAGGACGTCACCCAGCAGTTCCCCGACGCCGTGCGGGCGGTCGCGGCCGGCGTGACGGCCGACCGGGCGATCATCGACGGCGAACTCGTCGGGTACACGCCAGCGACGGTCGCGGACGCCGACCGCGAGCCGGTCGCCTTCCAGGAGCTCTCCCGCCGGGTCAAACGCGAGGACGACATCGGCCGGCTGGCTCGTGAGGTGCCAACCGTTCTCCACTGTTTCGACTGCCTGTACGACGGCGAGCCGTTGCTCGACGCGCCGCTGCGCGAGCGGGTCAAGCGCCTGGACGCCGCCATCGAGCCCATGGCGCCCGACCTCGAGGCGGGACGGGGGGGACTGGAACCGGCGCGGGCGCGGTGGGTCGAGCCCGACGACCCGGCGCCGGCGGAGGCGTTGTACCGCGAGGCGCTGGAGGCGGGCCACGAGGGGCTGATGCTCAAGAACCCGACCGCGAGCTACCAGCCCGGGCGCCGCGTCGGTCGGTGTCTGAAGGTGAAGCCGACGATGGAGCCGCTGGACCTGGTCGTCACGCGGGCGACCTACAGCGAGGGGCGCCGGAGCGACTGGCTCGGCCGGCTCTACCTCGGGGCGTACGACCCCGAGACCGACGGCTTCGCCGAGGTCGGCCGGCTGTCGACGGGCTACACGGACGAAGAGCTCGACGCCCTGACCGAGCGCCTAGAGGAGCTGATCGTCGCACGGGACGGCCGGGACGTGGAGCTCGAGCAGGAGGTAGTACTGGAGGTCGAGTACGAGGAAATCCAGCAAAGCCCGGAGTACGACTCGGGCTACGCGCTCCGATTCCCCCGGTTTCTCGGCGTGCGCGAGGACGTAGCGCCGACCGATGCCGACACCGTGGCCCGCGTCGGGGCCCTGTACGACACGCAGTAGTGGCCCCAGGCGAGGGCAGGCGGACCCTCACAGTCTGTGGACGAAACGGCCATACTCGCCCGACCGGTAGACTGGGGCGTGACGGTTCAGTACCGGGACGGCATCGAGATCAGCCTCTCGGACGGAACGCGGGTGGTCTGTGACGCCGACGCACCCGACGGCGACGTGAACGTCGTCACGCACGCCCACGGCGACCACTACCCCGAGGACGAGGCGACGGCCGTCTGCTCGCCCCTGACCGCCCGCCTCGCGACCGTTCGCCGCGAGGTCCCGCTCCACCGGACGACCGACGAGCGGGTCGAGCTGCTGCCGGCGGGCCATGTGGCCGGCTCGCGGGCGGCGCTAATCACCGACCCCGATGGCACCCGCTATCTGTACACCGGCGACGTGTGTACTCGCTCGCGGTTCTACCTCGAGGGGTTCGAGCCGCCGGTCGCCGACGTGCTAATCGTCGAGGCGACCTACGGCGACCCCGGCTACGCCTTCCCGGACCACGAGACCGTAGCCACTGACATCCGCGAGTGGCTGACCGACACCGACGAGCCGGTGCTCCTGTTCGGCTACGCGCTGGGGCGGGCCCAGAAGCTCCAGGTGCTGGCCGCCGGGACACGCGAGCGGGTGTTCACAACCGACGCCGTCCTCCGGGTCAACGAGCCCATCGCGGCCCACTGCGACGTGACCTTTGGCGTCGAGCGGTACGGCGAGGACGTGACCCTCGGGCCCGGTGACGCGCTCGTGCTCCCGATGACGACCGCTCGCATCGACTGGATCGACCGCCTCGCCGAGGAGACCGGCGCCCTGACGGCCGGCTTCTCGGGGTGGGCCGTCGAGGACTCGTTCAAGTTCCGCGGGAACTACGACGTGACTTTCCCGCTCTCGGACCACTGTGACTTTCCCGAGCTGATGGCGCTGGTCGACGCCGTCGACCCCGACCGGGTGTACACCCAGCACGGGTCGGCCGACGCGCTGGCCGGCCACCTGACCGAACGCGGCTACGACGCGACGGCACTCCACCAGCACCAGGCCTCGCTTGGCGACTTCTGAGTCGCCCCTCCGAACCGTCGTCCTCCGGCACGGCCGGACGAATCCGCATCTCGATTCGCTTTCCCCACT
>CAZLOO010000163.1:0-5665 GCA_964561055.1 uncultured Halobacteriales archaeon | reverse complement strand
CGGGGTCGGACCCGCTCACTCCAGCACCTCCCGGCGGACGTAGTCGACGATCTCGTTGATGTCGCTGTCCGGGCCGAACACTCTGTCGACCCCCTGCTCGCGGAGCTTCTTCGCGTCGGCCTCGGGGATGGTCCCCCCAACCAGAAAGAGGACGTCCGTCATCCCGGCGTCCTCCAGCAGGTCCATTGTCTTCGGGACGAGCGTGTCGTGGGCGCCGCTGAGGATGCTCAGCCCGACGACGTCCACGTCCTCCTGGATGGCCGTCTGGACGATGGCCTCCGGAGACTCGCGTAGCCCGGAGTAAATCACCTCGAAGCCGGCGTCCCGGAACGCCCGCGCGACCACCTTTGCGCCGCGGTCGTGGCCGTCCAGGCCCGGCTTGCCGACCAGTACCCGTATCGTGTCCGCCCCCTCGATGCTGTCGATGTCGGAGTCGCGTCGCGTGCTCATTCAGAAGACCCCCGGGTCGTCGTAGGTGCCGTACTTCTCGCGCAGGATGCCCATCATCTCCCCCTCCGTGGCGTACGCCTTCGCCGCATCGACGAGGTGTGGCATAATGTTCTCGCCCTCGTCGACCGCCTCCTGGAGCCCCGCGAGGGCGGCGTCGACGGCCTCTTGATCGCGCTCGTCCTTGACCTTCTGGAGCCGGTCGAGTTGGCGCTGCTCGGTTGCCGGGTCGGCGGTGAACAGATCGACCTCCTCCTCGGCGTCGTCCTGCTCGAAGCAGTTGATCCCGACCTTCTTGATTTCGCCGGCCGAGCGGCGCTGCTCCCACTCGTAGGAGGAGTCGACAATCTCCTGCTCGAAGTAGCCGGTCTCGATGCCGCGCAGCATCCCTTCCTTCATTGACCCCTCGCCGAGCTCCTCCACATCGGCGAGGTATCCGAGGATGCGCTCTTCCATGTCGTTGGTCATCGCCTCGACCTGATAGCTGCCGCCCAGCGGGTCGATGCTGTCGGCGATGCCGGTTTCGTAGCCCAGCACCTGCTGGGTGCGCAGCGCCAGCCGCATCGCGTCCTCACTGGGGATCGATAGCGCTTCGTCGTAGCCGTTCGTGTGCAGTGACTGACAGCCCCCCAGTACTGCCGCCATCGCCTGGACGGTGGTGCGGATGATGTTCACCATCGGCTCCTTGGCGGTGAGGCTCTCGCCGGCGGTCTGGACGTGGTAGCGCATCCGTCGCGCGGCGTCTGTCTCGGCGTCGTAGCGCTCCTTCATAATGCGCGCCCAGATGCGTCGCACGGCGCGGAACTTCGCGACCTCCTCGAAGAAGTCGCTCTGTGAGACATAAAAGAAGCTCATCCGCGGGGCGAAGTCGTCGGGGTCCAGCCCCCGCTCGAGCCCACACTCCACGTAGCCCATCCCTTGGGCCAGTGTGAAGGCGGCCTCTTGAGCTGCGGTGCCGCCCGCCTCGCGGGTGTGGTAGCCGCTGACGTTCGCCCAGTACCAGTTGGGTACCTTTTCCGTACAGAACTCGATGACGTCCTTGACGATCTCGATGTTCGGCCGCGGGGGCAGCGCGTACGTCTTCTGGGCGATGAACTCCTTGAAAATGGAGTTCTGGATCGTCCCCCGGAGCTTCTCCCGGTCGACGCCCCGTTCGTCGGCCAGGGCGACATAGAACGCCAGCATGATTGGTGCCGGGGAGTTGATCGTCATGCTCGTGGACACCTCGTCGAGCGGGATGTCCTCGAACAGGTCCTCGAAGTCCGCCAGCGTGTCGATGGCCACGCCGATACGGCCGACCTCTCCCTCCGAGTGGGAGTCGTCGGAGTCGTAACCGGTCAGCGTCGGATGGTCGAAGTCCGTCGACAGCCCGGTCTGGCCCTGGTCGAGGAGGTACTTGTAGCGCTCGTTGGTCTCCTCGGCGGTCTCGAAGCCGGCGATCTGGCGTCGGGTCCACAGCCGCCCGCGGTACATCGTCGGGTACGGTCCCCGCGTGAACGGCGGCTCGCCCGGCCAGCCAAGGTCCTCCTCGTAGTCGAGGTCCTCGACGTCCTCCGGTGTGTAAAGTCGCTTGCGCTCGTAGCCCGACAGCGACTTGAACGTGTCCTTCCGCTCTGGGTGGTCCTCCAGCCACGGTTCGAGAGTCTCGGCCTCCCAGCGCTCGCGGTCCGCGCGGAACTCCTCGAACCGCTCCTCGTCGTACATCCCGTCGCCGCCGGGGTCGTAGAAACCCTCCGGCTCCTCAGGGATACCCTCAGCGCTCGTCCCGCCGCTCTCTGCCTCCTCCGTGTCGCGTTCCTGTTCTTTACTCATTGTCTCAGGCTGTGTTGCTGTCCACTTCCATCTGTCGCCGGTCAGTCACCCGATCGGCCTTGAATTGGGTGCGTTCCAGCGACCCCTGCTCGACGACCTCCACGTCCGGGGTGAGGCCGATCTCGGACTTGATCGCGGTCCGGACCGTGTCCCGGAACTCCTCGACGCCGACGCTCGCGTCGTCGGCGATCTCGACTACCAGATCGAGGCTGTCCAGCGCTTCCTGGTCGTCGACGACGATGCGGAACTCCTCGCCGAACGCCTCCAACTCGAACAGCCGGTCCTCCACCTGCGAGGGGAACACGTTCTTTCCCCTGATGACTAGCATGTCGTCCACCCGGCCGTACACCCCTTTCGGCAGCACCGGGTATGTGCGTTCACAGTCACAGTCGACCGCCTCGTGGCTCTCCCAGTAGGTGATGTCCCCGCTCCAGTAGCGAATCATCGGCTGGGAGGTGCGCCCGAGATGGGTGTAGGTCGGCACCCCCTCGCTGCCGAGGTCGAGTGGCTCCTCGGTCTCGGAGTCGAGTAGCTCCGTGTGGACGATATCCTCCCAGACGTGCATCCCGTTCTCCAGGTGGGCACAGCCGGAGTTGGACATCCAGGGGGTCATCTCGGCCATACTCCCCTGGTCGATCACCTCGCAGTCGTACATCCGCTCGATTTTCTGGCGGGTCGCCGGCACGCTCGCGCCGGGCTCGCCCGAGAAGAACATCAGCCGGAAGCTGAAGTCCTCGGCAGGGTCGAACCCCTCCTCGCGAGCGGTTTCGCCCAGGTAGATCGCGTACGACGGCGTCCCGTACAGCGCCTCGGGCTGGAGGTCGTCGATCCAGTGGACCGCCTGTGCGGTCTGGCCCTCCATCCCGGCGCCGAACGGGAAGGTGGTCGCGCCCAGCCGGTCGGCGCCGACCAGCGCGCCCCACGAGCCGAGATACTGGATGAACGGGCTGGCGATGATCACCATGTCCTCCGGGCGGAGGCCGACGCTGTACAGTATCTGGGCGTGCCAGGACTTGATGCGGTCCCAGTCGCCCTCGCCGACGCCGAACACCTTCGGCCGGCCCGTCGTCCCGGAGGTGCCATATACCCGTGCGATGTCGTCCTCGTCGATACAGAGGAACCGGCCGTACGGCGGGTTGGCCTTCTGCTCGGCCTTGATGTCATCGCTGGTGAGCACCGGGAGTTGTTCGAACTCCTCGAAGGAGCTGATGTCCCGCGGGTCCACATCGACGTCGCTGTAGAACTCACGATAGAATTCGCTGTTGTCGTAGGCGTAGCGGACCTGGTGGTTGAGCTTCTCCAGGACCTCCTCCCGTCGCTGGTCCCGCGACCGGGTCTCCATCCGTTCGTTCCAGTATTCCCCGTCCGGGTCCCGGTCGGGTACACTGGCGCTCGGCCATTCCATCACCACCCCCGTTCCGATGCTCACCGCTTAGTTCTTTGGCCGGTGTAACCATCCCACACGGATACAAGAGAGGCTGTGCTGACTAAACCCGGTTTGTCCTCCGCCGCACCGCTCCGGTCCGAACCGTTTTCTGGCCGCCCCCGAACGGTGGCCCATGACCGAGACCCGCTACCGCATCACCTGGGGTGACACGGACGCCGGCGGCCTCATCTACTTTCCCCGGCTGTTCCACCTGTTCGTCGTCGGCCTCAACGACCACGTCGGGGGCGAGCATCTCATGGACCGTCTCAGGCGGGAGGGCCACGTCCTCCCGGTCGTCGAGGCCGAGGCATCGTTCGAGGCGCCGCTGCGGGCCGGTGACCGGGCGGTCGTCGAGACGACCGTACCGACGACGGGGGAGTCCTCGTTTACCCCGGAGTTCGAGATTCGGCGGGAGCAGGCCGTCGCCGCGACCGGGTCGGCGACGTTCGTGCTCGTCGACGGCAAGTTCGAGCCCATATCTCTACCGGACTGGCTCCGGGCGGCGCTGTAGCTCGAGCGGGATACCTAACACGACTACACGTGTTAGGAAACACGCGGGGTAGTTTTAACACCGAGAGCCGACCACAGCCGGGGATGCGCTACCGCGACCGTGTCGGGAGGCTTCAGGCGGCGCTCGCTGATGACGAGGCCGCGGTGCTCTACCCCGGCCCCAACACCGAGTACCTCGCCGGCGCCTACGGGGAGCCGTACGACCGTCACTTCCTGTTGGTCGTTCCCGCCGAGGGAGCGCCGTGGTTCGTCAGCCCGCGGAAGTGCCTCATCGTAGTCGGTAGGACACCCTATGACCGGGTGGAACGCCTGGAGGCGAACGACCCCGCCGCCGTCGCCGAACGGCTGCTGGCCGAACTGCCCGAGGGCGTTGAGCGCCTCCGGGTGGACGACCGGGCCCCCTACAGCGTCACCGGCACCCTCGCGGGGGACGCCGACCTCGCGCCAGTCGCGCCCCTGCTCGACCCGTTGCGCCTTCATAAGGACCAGCAGGAGGTGGCTGCCCTGCGCCAAGCGGCGGCGCTCGCTGACGAGGTCAGCCGCGAGGTACGCACGCTCGGGGAGCGGGCAGTCGGCCGCACGGAGGCCGACCTAGCGAGCGAGATACGCGCCCGTCTCCACCGGGGCGGCGCCACGCGCCGGTCGTTCGACGTCGTCGTCGCGAGCGGTCCCCACGCAGCACAGCCGTACTACCGCAGCGGCGACCGCCGCATCCGGGAGGGCGAACCGGTCGTGCTGGACTTCGGAGGGTTCGTGGACGGTTACGCCGCCGATCAGAGCCGGGCGGTGGTGTTCGCCGGCGAGCCGTCAGAGCGGTTTCGCGAGGCCCACGACGCCGTCCTGAAGGCGCTGGAGGCCGGCGTTGCGGCCGCCGAACCCGGCGTAACGGCGGCGGACGTCCACCACGCCGCCAACGACGTCCTGCTCGAAGCAGGCTACGGTGAAAATCTACTCCATGGCACCGGGCACGGCGTCGGCGTTGAGGCCCACGAGCCGCCCGCGGTCGATGATGGCTCTGACGTCGAACTGCAGCGGGGGACGGTGTTCTCCGTGGAGCCGGGTGTGTACTTCGAGAACGAGACCGGCACCCGCGTTGAGGACTTGGTGGCCGTTACGACGGACGGCGCTGAGCGGCTGAACCGGTCGCTTCGCGGGTGGGAACCCCCCTGAGTGCCTACGAGGAGGAGTGGCGCCCTCCGTCGACCGGGAGGGACGTGCCGTTGACATAGCTCGCGAGGTCGCTCGCGAGGAACAGCGCCGCCCGCGCGACATCAGTCGGCTGGCCCACCCGGCCGCTGGGGGTGCGCTCGACCCAGTCTGCCCCGGGGTCCTCGTCGAATGCCAGGTCGCCCATCGACATCTGCGTCTCTGTCAGACCGGGGTGGAGCACGTTCACCCGGATGCCGAACTCGCCAAGCGCGCCGGCCATCGCGTAGGTCATCTGCCGGATGGCCCCCTTCGAGGCGCAGT
>CAZLOO010000162.1:0-5692 GCA_964561055.1 uncultured Halobacteriales archaeon | reverse complement strand
GCGGGCTTCGATCCCCGCTAGGGGGCGATCAAAAGGACGTTCCAGCGGTCGCGTCAGTGGTCAGCCGCTCGTCGGTCGTCGCCTGCGCGCGGCCGAGGGTGAGGCAAATCCCCGAAAAGCGACCGACTCCACGAGGGCGACGCTACACGGGGCTGGAGCGCAGCGGAGGACCCTACTCCGCCGTCGCCTCGACTCCCAGTTCTCCCAGGAGCGTCCGAGCGGCGGCCGCGGACGACTCCGGGCCGCGGGCGGTCACGAGGTCGCCGTCGACCGTAACGGACGTGTCGGCGTCGAGTTCGGCGTCCCAGTGGGCGCCCGCGGCTTTCACCTCGTCCTCCACCCAGTAGGGGAGCTTCCGCCCATCGGGCATCAAATCGCGGTCGTCGACGATCCCCTCCTCCCACTCGTTCGGGAAGCCGGTGACGTCGCGGCCGGCAACGAGGAGGTCGCCGTCGGAGTCGCGGGTGAACGCGAGAATGCCGACGGCGTGGCACACCACCAGCGCCGTCTTGCCGTCAGTCTCGACGGCATCACGGAGAAGCCTGCGAGCGTGGCGATCCTGATTGATGTCCCACTCGGTCCCGTGACCGCCCGGGAACACCACCGCGTCGTAGTCGGCGGCATCGACCTCGGTGAGTTGCGCCGGGTCGTTGAGCCGGGGATCGGTATCGTGAATCTCCCGGACGTGCTCGGCGAGGTCCTCGCCGACGGTATCCGGGTCGACCGACCGCTCGTCGACGACCGGTTTGCCGCCCGTCGGTGTGGCCACGGTGACGTCGACGCCGGCAGCGTCGAGCGCTGTGAGCGGCTCGATACACTCCTCTCCCCAGTATCCCTCCTCGCTAACGACGAATAGTGCGGCTGTCATACAACGAGTGTACGGCACTGGACGCTAAAGCGGTTCCGTTGGGCGACGGTCGGGCCAGTTCGACACGGGGCGTTCGACCCGGACTACATGCTCATCGAGTGCACCTCCTGCCACACGACGACGGAGACGCTGGTGATGGGCTACTTCGAGCCGGACTTCGAGTTCGTCACGATGAGCGAGTTCCTCTACGAGCACCGCGAGGAGCTGGCGGCGCTCGTCGAGGAAAGCGCGCCAGTCAGCGTCACGCCACACGACGGGTTCGGCATCTACGGGCGCTATGACTGGATCGAGGACGCCCCCTTCGAGGAGGCCCGCGGACTACTCTTGGCGCTGCCGGGCGTCGAGGTCGTCGAGATGGAGCACAATCGGGCGGACTACCTGCCGTGTGGTCTCGAGGAGATCTCCTACGGGGACGCCTCGGCGTTCGACTACGAAGACACCTCCGCCGGCGTCTGGCAGGAGGCCGAGGCGAGCGGTACGGACGTCCTGATGACGTTCCGGCATGGCTGTGACATGGAACTCGAGTGGTACGAACCGCACTGTTCTATCGTGACACAGAATTACATGCAGTTCATCGCCGAGCGACTGGGGGTCGACATCGAGAACCGGGGGGAGCGGTACAAGCGGTGGGGCCAGGAAGGTCGCATCGAGGACATCCTCGAGCACGCTCGACCGGTGTTCGAGGCCAATGGGATGAGCCACACGGACGCCCGCGAGACCATCGAGAGCGTCTTCGTCACGGGCGCCCGGCACTGAGCGACGCTCAAGGCCCGAAACAGCGACCGACCGTGGTGGGTGGAAGACGCGTACTTCCCTACTGATTAGTGGCCCTCCGTTAGTGATGGAACATGGACGAGCGAATGGCGGAAGCTCAACAGACAATCGTCGCGTCCTCGACGCCGTCGGAGGTGTTTCGGGATCTCTCGTGGGACCGCCAGCGCGAGGTGTTTTTCGCGCTGCCGGAGACGATCAGAGAGCGGCTGGTTACGGATATGAGTCACAGACAGTTGCGGGCGTTCGTGCGGCCGCTCGATCCCGACGAGGCGACGGACGTTCTCGGATACGCCACCGAGGAGCTTCGCGAGGCAGTGTTAGCCGACCTCGACAGGGACCGGCGCGAGAAGATCGATTTCCTGCTGTCATTCAACCCCGAGAGCGCCGCCGGGCTGATGGATCTCGACTACGTCACGGTCAGTGCCGACCAGGGGCTGTCGGAGGTGGCCGAGCGAGTCAAGCGCTTCGAAGAACGGACCGACCGTGTGCCGACGATTCTGGTTACCGATGACGGCCGACTACTGGGGGAGCTACCGGGTGCGGCGCTCTCGCTGGCGGGGAGCGATACCGAGACAGTCACCGACCACGTCCAGGAGGTCCCCCAGATCCGGTACGACCGTGACGATTCGGAGGTACTGGAGCTGTTCAGGGAGAACCGCGAGCGGACTGTCACGGTCCTCGACAGGAACGACGACATCATCGGTGTCATCCACGCTGAAGACCTGCTGACACTGCTCGAGGCGGCCGCCGGTGAGACGCTCTACGAGTTCACCGGCGTCGCCGAGGAGGAAAGCGCGCTGGATGGCCCGGCCGCGAAGGTCCGGAGCCGCTACAAGTGGCTCATCATCAACCTCGGAACGGCGTTTCTGGCCGCGGCGGTGGTCGGGCTGTTCGAATCGACGATCGCCAGTATCGCCGTGCTCGCAGCGTACATGCCGGTCGTCGCTGGGATGGGCGGGAACGCCGGAACGCAAGCGATGGCTGTCACCGTCCGCGGAATCTCGCTGGGACAGGTGTCACTCGCGACCGGCAAGCGCGTCATCACGAACGAGGTCATCGCCGGCGCCGTCAACGGGATCATCACCGGCGCGCTCGTCGCGGTGATCGCGGTCGCGTTTTCGCTGGCCGAGTTCGGCGTGTTGCTCGGCGCCGTCATCGGCGTGTCGATGGTCGCCAACCTGGTCATCGCCGGGTTCTTTGGGGCGATCATCCCGTTGGTACTCGATCGGCTCGGGCAGGACCCCGCAACGTCCGCGACGATCTTCATTACCACGGCCACGGACGTACTGGGCTTTTTTGTCTTCCTCGGACTGGCCCAAGCCGTCCTGTTGTGAGGCGTCTATCCCACTGCCGCTGAGCGTTCGGCCATCGTGACGGCCAGCGGGCGTCTCCGGCCACCGCCAGGGCGGCTACGCCTCGTCGGCCGCATTGCCGTCGGGGATCGTTTCGGGAGTCGACGCCCCGACCCCACCGACGGCCTGCCGAAGCCGGCGGTTGGCGTCCGGGTTCGTCGCAGGGTCGATCGCGAGGGGTCACTTGATAGCGGCCGTGATCTCGGCGGCGGCGCTCTCCTCGTCGGCGAAGGAGACCTCCTCAAGCTCGTCGAGCTCCGTGGCGATGGCGTCCCATCGGTCGGCGACATCCGCCTCTCCGATCGCCGCTTTGACCGCCGGGTCGTCGGCGACCGTCTCGCGCAACTGTTTGTAGAACTCCGTCAACAGCGCGTCGACGTCGGTCGACAGCTCCCGCCGGCGTAGCCGGTCGCGGAGCTCGTCGACGCTCGTATCGATCCCGGCCTGATCCCCGTCGCGACAAGCGACATCATCAGTGATTCGAGCGTTCCTGGGCGACACCACTGCAGCCAGTCCCAACTGTGTTCGGCCAATCGACCGGCCGATCCTGCCGGTAACCGAGCAGCCGGGTGATTCCTTCACTGTGGTTAGTGAGAGGCGATTAGCAGGCGCATCTGAGCGGTCGCCGCGATTAAGTCTGGATGGAGCGACGAGGGCGCATGACAGAGGCCGACGGTCGACTGGCTGACAGCGCCGCTGTCGTCACTGGAGCGGCGTCGGGCATCGGACGCGCCATCGCGCGGCGACTCGCCGAGGAAGGTGCGGCGGTGGTCGTCGCCGATGTCCGGAACGCTCCTCGCGAGGACGGCGTTCCAACCGACGAGGCGATACGGACGGCGGGTGGACACGCCCGGTTCGTTGAGACGAACGTCACTGATAGGGCCGCGGTCGAGAGGGCGATAAGCGCCTGTGTCGACGAGTACGGGAGCCTGGACATCGCCGTGAACAACGCCGGCATCTTCCCCGATCAGGTCGAAATCGATGAAGTATCCGAGTCCACGTACGATCGAGTGCTGGCGGTCAATCTCAAAGGGGTGTATCTGGGGTGTCAAGCGGCTATCGACCGGATGAAGACCCAGCCGTCCGGGGGAACCGTGCTCAACACCTCCTCGATCGCGGGGCTGTTCGGGTACGACCGTGCCTCGGCGTACTGCGCCTCCAAAGGCGGGGTTGCGAACCTGACCCGTGAGCTCGCCGTCGAACAGGGGCCGAACGCCATCCGTGTCAACGCCGTCGCACCGGGAATCATCGAGACGGCACAGACGGTCGTGGACGAGGGCGAGGTGATCGGGGAACATCTCGACGAGATTCCGCTCGGCCGGGACGGCACGCCAGCGGAGGTCGCCGACGCGGCACTGTTTCTCGTCTCCGACGCGGCCCGATACGTGACCGGACAGAATCTCGTCGTCGACGGCGGCCTGACGGCTTAGTACATCGCTGCTCCGCCGTCGGGGGCGACGACCTGCCCGGTGACAAACGACGCCTCCTCGGAGGCGAGATATACCGCGGCCGGAACGATCTCCTCGGGCCGCCCGACACGGCCAAGAGGGATGTCGGCCTCCTGTTCCTGGCGCTCGGGCGAGATGTCCTCGGCGAGCATGTCCGTCGCCACGGGGCCGGGTGCGACCATGTTCACCCGTATCTCGGGAGCGAGTTCGCGGGCCAGCGCTCTGGTGAACGCCATCAGCCCGCCCTTGGAGGCGCTGTAGTGGACCAGCTCGGGCGCGCCCAGCCGGCCCAGGTCCGAGCCGACGTTGACGATACAGCCCTCGCCGGCCGGCTCCATCCGCTGGAGAGCGCGCCGCGCGCAGTAGAACGCCCCGCTGAGGTTGACCGCCAGGGTCCGCTCCCAGGTGGCGTCGTCCATCTCCGCGACGCGGGCATGCGACAGAATCCCGGCGTTGTTGACCAGCGTGTCCACCGGACCGAGGGCGTCCTCAACGGTGTCGAACATCCGGTCAACCGCGTCGGGATCGCTCACGTCCGCCTGGACCGTCTCCGCGGCCGCGCCGGCCTCGCGGGCGTCGGTGGCGGTGGCCGTGGCGGCGGCTTCGTCGGAGTGGTAGTTGACCGCCACGTCCGCCCCCTCGCGAGCGAAGGCGAGGGCAATGGCGCTACCGATGCCCCGCGAACCGCCCGTGACCAGGGCCGTCCGGCCGTCCAGCCGGCCCATCAGTCGTCGGAAGCAACCCCGGCGCCACTCCCAAACATGGCCGGCACGTCAGTGTCGTCGTGGCTGTCGTCGTGCTGGCGCTCGTACGCCTCCAGCGAGGCATCGGTCGGCTCCCAGATGTACGATCCCGCCACGATGACGATCGAGGCCACAAGCAGCGACGGCACCCAAGTGACCGTGCTCCACATGGACGCGACCAAGCCGATCACCATTCCCTCGGCCTCGAAGGCCAGCGGGTTACCGAACTGGTAGATCGCGGCGTAGCTGACGAGCCCGACCGTGATGGAGGCCAGCGTCGCGTTCGCGCTCACTCGCTGCCAGTAGACACCCAGCAGGAGGGGCGGCACCAGCGTCACGAAGATGATGTCGAAGGTAAGCACCGCCAGGAACAGCGCCTGCTGGAAGTATGCCGCCAGCAGGGCACCGATGAGCGCTGAGAGGGCAATCATCCCACGTGACAGCAGCATCAACCGGTCGTCGCTGGGATTGGCGCCCAGCCCGTCGATGTAGACGTTCTTCAGGAAG
>CAZLOO010000161.1:0-5720 GCA_964561055.1 uncultured Halobacteriales archaeon | reverse complement strand
TCGTGATCGGAACTCATGGGTGAGTAGACGTCTGTTCACAGCCAGACGCGGGCTGCTGTGGTGCACCCACGACCGCCACGGCAGGGGCCGGGACGGCGTGGATGCATCTCCACAGGAAGGGCCACGGACAGGGGGTTCAGCCCGTGTGTGAGAGGTGATGGACGCGGTGGCGGTCCAGCCGGGTCTCGTAGCCCGGTGGCAGCACGAACGTCGTCGCCGCGCCCTCCAGCACCGCGGGCCCGCGGATCTCGTTGCCCGGCTCTAAGGCGTGCAGATCGAAGATCCGGGTGTCCAGCCACTCGCCGTCCCAGTAGGCCGACCGACCCTGCTTGTAGGCGGCCTCCGGCGGCTCCGGGCCGACGGGCTGTTCCTCCGGCAGTTTGGGCTTTACCACGTCGCGCACGCCCCGCACGGACGCCTGGGTGATAGTGTGACCCAGCTCCGGCGAGCGAGCCTCCTCGGAGTACTGCCGGCGGTACTCCCGTTCGAAGGTGTCCAACAGCTGCTCCAGTTTCTCGGCGGTGTCGGCTCGGGCCACCGGGGAGTCGATATCGATGCTGTTGAGCTGGCCCTGGTACTGGCCGAGCACGTGGTACTGGAACTGGATCTCCTCCTCGTCGACGTTGCTGTTCTGGAACTCGTCGACGATCTTGTCCTCGAGGTTGGCCCACACCTCGCTGAGCCGGGCGCCCGCGGTCTCGGCGGCCTCCGCCATCGAGGCGTCCGGGTCGATATCGATGCTGGTGGTCTGGTCGTAGCGGTACTCGTAGTCGGCCGCGCCACAGCCGAACGCCGAGAACGCGGCGGCCCATTCCGGGACGAGCACGTCGTCGAACCCCAAATCCTGGGTGTAGCCGGCCGTATGCACCGGCCCGCCGCCGCCGTAGGAGAGACATTTGAAATTCGACGGGGAGTACCCCTCCCCGGTGACCACCGCCTCCAAGTCGTTGCGGAGCTTGTTCTCCAGTAGGTCCACCACCCCCTGGGCGGCCTCGTGGACCTCCATGCTGAGCGGCTGGGCGATCTGCTCGCGGATCTCCCGCTCGGCGACGTCACGGTTGATCGGCATGTCCCCGCCCAGGAAGTTCTCCGGGTCGATCCAGCCCATCGCCACGTGACAGTCCGTCACCGTCACCGTCTCGACGTCCGTCTCGACGGCGGAGACGCCGACCTTGTCGCCAGCGCTCTCGGGGCCCAGCTCGATGGTGTCGAACGTGGGGTTGACCGTCACGTAGCTGCCGGTGCCGGCCCCTACGCTCTCCATGTTCACCATCGGCAGCGACAACAGCAGTCGGGCCATCTCCGGGTTGTAGTCGATCTGCCAGTCGTTGTCGATGATGATCCCCATGTCGAAGCTGGTCCCACCGATGTCGGTGCAGACCATGTTCTCGTAGCCCAGGTTCTTTCCGAAGTAGTTAGCCCCGATCATCCCGCCGATGGGGCCGGAGATCATCGTCCGGGCCAGCTCGTTGGCCTCGATGTCGATGGTGCCACCGTGGCTGGCCATCACCCGTACCCCGACTTCGCCGCCGTGCTCGGTGACGGAGTTCTGGACGTTGCCCAGCTGCTCGCGCGAGGGCTCGGCGGCGTAGGCCTCGGCGACGGTGGTGTTGAGCCGCTGGAGCTCCTTCAGCGTCGGGTAGTACTCGCTGGACAGCATCACCGTGGTGTCGGCGTCCCGGTCGTCGATCATCTCGCGGGCGATCTCTTGGGCGCGACGCTCGTGGCTCTCGTTTTGATAGGAATGGAGGAACATCACCACGATGTGGTCGGCCCCGCGGTCCAGCAGGTCGGTGACCCCGTCGTGGACGTCCTCCTCGTACAAGGGGATCAGCTCGTTGCCCTTGACGTCGATGCGCTCGCGAACCCCCCGGATCATGTCCCGCTCGATCAGCGGTTCCGGGTGTTTGTGGGTGTTGACGTGCAGCCGGTCGGAGTAGGAGTAGCCGGTGTAGGACTGGCGGCCCCGTCCCATCCGGAGGGTGTCCTCGAGACCGCCCGTGGTGAGCACTCCCACGTCCACCTCGCTCTCGCGCTCGACCAGCCGGTTGAGCATCGCGGTCCCGGAGTACACCGTCGAGACGAGGTTCGGGAACCCGTCATCGACGTTCTGGTCCCAGTCCGAGAGGGCGTCCCGCGAGGAGTTAATGAACCCGCGGGACTCGTCGTCGGGGGTGGTCTTGGCCTTCCCCAGGGTGAACTCCCCGTCGGTGTCCATCACGAACGTGTCGGTCATCGTGCCGCCGGCGTCGATCGACAGCACCTCGGGCGTGTGAACGTCGGAGCCGTCGTCTGAGGTTGCCATCAGCGGTTTGTTTCGACCGTCGTTAGTTAGATGTTACCACGAATCACGATAACATATGTCAGCGTTTAATTTGGCGGGTCACCGCCGCCCGTCGCGGTCGGGGTCAGGACCGCTGAACAGGCTCCGCAATAGCCCGTTCTGGGCGCGGCGGAGCCGCTCGCTCAGCGTCGACCGGCCGATGTCCAGCGCCGCCGCCACCTCCTCGCTGGTGGCCTGCTGGGGCACCGCGAAGTGCCCCATCTCGTAGGCCGTCCGGAGCACCTCCACCTGGTCGGCGGTGAGCTGGCCTCGGAGGCTACACTCGAACTTGTCCCGACCCAGCGGGTAGCCCGGCCGTTCCAGCTCGGTCGTCCCCCGAAGGTCGAACGCGCCGTAGGTCGCCTCGATGGCCGAGGCGAGGTCCCGCAGCTGGCTCCAGTCATCGACGCTCACCACCGCGTCGATGTCCGCTCGATTACGGTCGGCGACCAGGCAATGTGGTACCGCCCCTTCGCCGACCACCGTCGACAGCACCGAGGGCTCGAACGCGGCGGTCGCCAGCAGATGGTAGCTCTCCCCCTCCGGGCTGGGCGCGCAGTGACGCACCGCCAGCTCGGACACCTCCGACAGCGCCCCGGGCACGTCACACCCTCCCGGACAGGTGAGGGTGAGAAACGCCATCGCCCGGCCGCCACACATGGGGATGCAGTTGTCGAGCTCGACGGTCTCAGCGGGGTCGACCTCCTCGATAAGGGTAGCGAACAGTCCTGCAAGCGGCATCCGGAACTGGAGACGTAACATCCGGCCTACCAGTAGGGCTGACGCAACGAGCGTTTGTCCGGCTTCCCGTAGGGGGTTTCGGGGAGGTCGCCGACGAAGTCCACGGAGTCGGGCAGCTCGTGGGCCGCCAGCTGGTCGGCACAGAACTCCCGCAGCCCCTCCAGCGCGAGCTGGCCGCCCTCGGCGGTCGAGACCACTGCCTTCACTGACTGGTCGACCTCCGCGCGGTGGGCCCGGACCGGCGTGGACTCGTGGTCGGCCGGCACGCCGATGACCGCCACCGCCCGCACGGAGGGGTGACGCTGGATGACGTTCTCCACCCGGGTCGAGAACACCACCTCCTCGCCGACCCGGATGACGTCCTGAATCCGGTCGAGCACGACCAGCCGGCCCTCGTCGTCGAGCCGGCCGAGGTCGCCGGTCGGGATCCATTCCTCGCCCTCGACGCTCCGGCCGTGATAGCCCGCCATCCCGAACGCTGCCCGGACCATAATCTCGCCGACGTCCTCGCCCCAGCGGGACTCCTCGTTGATGCGGATATCGGCGTACTGTGTCGGGTAGCCGACCGTGTTCAACACGGCTCCTTCCCGGGGGCGGTGTTTGTGCTTGTGGAGGGTGGTGACCACGTCCGGCGCCTCCATCAGCCCGTACACCTGGACGAACACCTGGCCGAACCGGTCGATCCCTTCCTCGACCAGCGCCGGCGGCATCGGCGAGGCGCCGTAAACGATCGTGTCGACCGAGTCGGTGGCGGTCGATTCCAGCCGGTCGTCCTCGAGCAGCCGGGACAGCATCGTCGGCACCAGGAACGTCCAGGTGATCTCCTCGCGCTCGATGGCCGCCAGCACGCGGCCGCTGTCGAACCCCGGCTGGAGAACGAGCGTCGCCCCCTGGGCTAACCCCGCCCGGGCGACGAAATTCGCCGAGTGGGCCAGCGGCGTGCTCAACAGGATTCGCTCGTGGCGGCGTACGTCCAGTTCGTGGATGTGGGCGGCGGCGTTGAGCACCAGCGACTCGTGGGTGTGCATCACCCCCCTTTGTGGGCCGGTCGTGCCGCCGGTGTAGAACACGCTGGCCACGTCGTCCGGCGCGGGGTCGGCCGACGGCGCCTCGCCGGTCTCGCGGGCCAGCAGGTCTCCGTAGGACTGGAACCCGACCGGTAGGTCACAGTCCTCACAAACCGCGATGATATACCGGAGATCGAACAGCTCTCGCTGGATCTCCCGGGCGATGTCGATGAACTCCGGGCCAACCACGAGCGCGCTGGCGTCGGCGTCGGCCAACACCCGGCGAACGTTGTCGGCCTCAAGCTGGCTGTTCAGCGGCACGCAGACCACCCCCGCCCGGGCGGCGGCGATTTCGGTGACGACGAACTCCGGCCGGTTTCTCATCAGTACCGCCACCCGGCGGTCGTGGCGCAGCCCCATCGACCGGAACGCGCTGGCCAGCCGGGCGGCCCGGGCGTCCAGTTCCCGATAGCTCAGCTCGCGGTCGCCGGCGACGACCGCTGGCCGGTCGTCGAACCGGCGCAACAGCTTCCGGTAGTAGGCGTTCAACCGCATCGTTTCCCGTGACACGAACGTGAATGAACCGTCGGTGTTTGTAAATGTTTGACATGGCGCAACCGGCCGCGAGCGGCGACGCTGGCCCCGGTCCCTCGCTCCCGGATACGGGAGTGACGGGGCGGAGACGCCGGACAGAGGCACTGTGTGGCGAGTGCACTGCCGCTAGCCGAGCGGGCGGTCGACGGACCGATAGTGCGGTGTAACGGCCCGGCGGATCCGGTGGTTGTTCGGACCCGCCCGTGAGGGTCGCGGTGCTGGGTCCCGCCAACGGTCGGCCCAACCGAGTATCGCCGCGATCAGGCGGTTGAAACCCGACGGTCCCGTGTCCATGGGAATAGAGCCGCTCACGGTCGCCATCGAAGCCACAGTGCCGACGACCATCGGGACAGCTAGCGAGCGCCATGGTCTGTCCGGGCCGCTGGGGACGACTAACATCGCGATCACCCACTACCGGTTGGCACCCGGCAAGGGGCTCCCCGGTGGGCTTCACACCCACATGGATCAGGAGGAGGTGTTCGTCGTGCTCGAGGGGACGGCGACCTTCGAGACCCTCGACGGTGAGTTCACCGTCCGCGAGAGGGAAGCAATCCGGTTCGCACCCGGCGAGTACCAGTCCGGCCGGAACGATCACGACCGGGACGCGGTGCTGCTCGCGCTGGGTGCGCCCCGCGAGACCACGGACATACGCATCCCGCTCGAGTGTCCTGACTGTGGCCACGGGAACCTTCGCTTGGACACCAACGACGGGCTGACATTCGATTGCCCGGGCTGTGGTAGCGACCACGTCCCTCGGGGACTGCCCGGCTTGCGGGAACGAAGAACTTGAAATGACGCTCAACGAAGCCGGGCAGCCAGTCGCCGCCTGTCTGGATTGCGGGGCCGAGTACGAGACACCGCCGCTGCGGAACAGCCGATAGGCAGTTATAGACGCTCCTACCCGCCGTCGCCTTCGTTGACGAACGTCTCGTGCGCCTGCGGTAGCGCCCCCCTCGAACTGCCAGGTGGCCTGGTCGAACGCTGCCGCGGTCGGCCCGTCCCAGCGAGGGAACCCGCAGTGCGCGCTCACCCGCACCGTCCACTCCTCGAGGGCG
>CAZLOO010000160.1:0-5727 GCA_964561055.1 uncultured Halobacteriales archaeon | reverse complement strand
CGAACAGGAACAGCAGCGTGATGCCGTGGCTGGTGAGCAGTCCGTTGTAGGTGGCGGCGCCGCCGATGCCCGCGAGCGCGTCCATCGCAGGGGTCGCCAGCTCCGTCCGCATCAGCATCACCGCGAGCCCGCCCCAGACGAACGCGATGATGGCGTACACACCGTACATGATGCCGATATCCTTGTGGTCGACGGTGGTGAGCCAGCGGAGGAGTCCGGAAGGCTTCTCGCTGGTCCCGTACTGCTCGGCCACACCGCCGCCTGTCGCGAGGGGGGCGTAGGAGCGCCAGTCCTCGATGCGGGAGAGTGCAACCGCCACGCCGGCGAGGAACACCCCCATCAGGACGGTGAGCGCGAGCTGGGCTGAAACCTCCATGACAACTCTTCGGAACCGGGGGATTAGAAAGGTTGTGTTCGCGGTCTCACGCCGCCGCCGTCCGGCTTATTGCGCCGGCTCCTCGTGCCCCTCTCCGCTGGCCGCCTCGTCGGCCTCGGCGACCGCCTTCCCCTCGATGGCGGCCCCACTCTCCTCAGCCCCGTGCTCGGCATCGCTCTCGTGGTCGTCGCCGGCCTCACCGCCGACGCCTGTCTCGGCGACGTTGGCGTACTCCCCGGGGCGGCCCTCCAGTTTCTCCTCGTCGGCGGAGATGGCCTTCCCGGCGTAGTAGGTGAGTATCGCCAGCGCGGCGAACGGCCCCAGCAGCAGCGCGAACTGGATGGTGGTGTCCACGGCGCTGAATCCGAACGGAGAAATGACGACGAACAGGACGACAAAAAAGAGGATAATGACGAGCGGGATGACGTTGACCGTCAGATCGAGCAGGGTTTCCCGGTCGAAGCGCTCCATATCCGTGCCCAGCGCCCGGCCCTAATGGGGCTGTTGGTTCCAGCCGGGGTTCCCCGTGCGTCGGCATCAACGCGAACGGGGCGTATGACCCCCTGCGGGAGATTCGGGTCAGAGCGGGAGTCCACACGAAAGCCCTACCCTCAACGAAGCGAGGTCGTTAGATCGAGCGAAGTAGGGTGAGGTCGTTTACGCGGCCGACGGGTCGGACGGTTCGGCGAAGGCGGCCGCCCGGCTGGCAGCGAAGGCGATGGCGCCGGCGGCGAACACGGATAGCCCCCGGACGACGATGCCGTTGGGCTCATCGCCCAGGGCGTCAGTCAGCAGCGTCACGAGGCCGTCCACGGTGAGCGTCTGTGCTTGACCGCCGACGATTACTGCCCCGAGCACCACCAGCACCAGCCCCAACGCGCCGAGCAGCCCCCATGGGCGCTCCACATAGCCGGCCTCTTGGACGACGCCGGCGACGCTCCAGACAAACACCAGCAGGCCCCCGACCGCCAGCGGAATAATGCCGATGACCACGCCCACCTCCGAGGCCGCGAGCCCAACGGCGACGAACAGGGGCCACGGGCTTGAGAGCCGGTACCCCTCGTCAACGCCCGCCTCGTCGCTCATACTCCAGCTACGGCCCGGCCGTAGATATGGCCGTCGATGGCCTCAGTCATGGACCAACACATCGACCACATGGGTCCCCTTGCCATTGACGGCCTCGGCCAGGGTCCCCTGTAGGTCATCGGGCGTCTCCACCTGGTGGCCGGTCGCACCGTAGCTCTCGGCGTTCGCCGGCAGGTCTACCGGGGGGTCGATGTCCATCCCGTCGTAACTGTGCTCGGCCTCGGTCCCCCCGAACACGGCGGCGGCGTTGTCCTTTAGAATGCGGTAGTTGCGGTTGTCCGGGATGACGACCGTCAGGTCCAGCCCATAGCGGGCCGCGGTGTACACCGCGCTCGGGTAATAGAGATATGAGCCGTCGCCGACGTAGCCGACCACTGGCGCTGGGTCACCACCCTCCGCGCGACGCTCGCGGGCGGCGAACGCCGCGCCGACGCTGGCGGGCAGCCCGTAGCCGAGGCCGCCTCCCTTGTTGGAGATGAGCGACCCCTCGCCGAGAGGCCACCGCGTCAGCAGGGGATACTTGGCTGTGATCCCCTCGTCAACTACCTGCGCGTCCGGCACGACCTCCATTAGCGCATCCACGAGGTCGGCCTTCGAGGGCCGGGTCTCCCCCTCGGGGGTATCGTCCTCGCCCATCGAGCGGATAGTGTCCTGAAGCGACTCCCGGACGGCGGCCGTATGCTCCAGGCGGTCGGCCAGAGTCGCCGGCGCTATGCGCTCGCGGAGCCGATCGGTCAGCGCCGCCATCGCCTCCCCCGGATCCGCGACGACGGCGGCGTCCGCGGGCTGGTGTTTCGCGAGGTCGTCGGCGCCCGCGCCGACGTGGATACATGCCGTCCCGGGGTCGATGAGGGGCTCGTCGTGAGCCATCAGCGTCGTGTTCGTCGAGCAGCCGACCAGACAGACCGTGTCCCCCGACAGCAGCATCGACGCCAGCCCCTCGTGGGGCGGGACGTACGTGATGAACTGCTCGTGGTCCGCCGGGAAGTCCACCTCGCAGGCAAGTATCTCCGCATGGGCCCGCCCACCGACCGCCTCCGCGAACGCGACGGCCTCCTCAACCGCGCCCGCCCGGGCCACCCCGTCGCCGAACACTAGCACGGGGTCCTCGGCTTCGACCAGCAGGTCCGTCGTCGCCTCTAACTGGTTGGGGTCCCCCGCCCCCGGTGTCGGCACGGGGCCGAGCGGTTCCGGGGTGGCGTCAGTGGTTGCCAGCATCACATCGAACGGAAGCGCGAGAAACACCGGTCCCGTCGGGGGCGTCAGCGCGGTTCGGAACGCCCGCCGGAGCAGACCTGGCAGGGCATCGATGTGGGTGACCTCGGCGGAGAACTTGCAGAACTGCTCGACCATCTGCTCTAGGTCCCCGGTCAGGAGCGGCTCCTCGTGGCGGAAGTCCAGTTCGTGATTGCCCGCCGTCACCACGAGCGGCGCGCCCGCCCAGGACGCACCGTACACGTTCCCCAAGCCGTGAGCCAGCCCCGGGGTGATGTGGAGATTTGCAACCCCTACGGGCTTGATCTCCGGATCATCGTGGGAGTGGTAGCGCCGGGCCTGAGCGTAGCCCGCGGCGGCGCCGACGGCGACGTCCTCGTGGAGTCCGAGCACGTACTCCAGGTCGCTGTCGTCGATGGCGCGAAGGACGGGGAGTTCCGTAGTCCCGGGATTGCCGAACACGCGGCTCACGCCGTACTCTTGAAGAGTCTCGACCAGCAGGTCGGCACCGGTGTGCTCGTGCTCGCTGGGAGTCATGGTCGGCGGTCGGCGCGACCGGACTTAACGGTGGGGTGGCTGTCGGGCCCAGGGGTGGACGGTTGGTATGGAATCGAGCGGGGTGTCGAACGGTCCGACCGGATCGTTTCGAGTGTGAGGGAAGGGCTCTGACCGCGGACATCGTCCCTAGACGACCGTTCCAACCCCTGACGCTTCCCAGAAAGCCCTGGCAGTCTCGTCTCATCTCCCAGGACTCGCTGCGCTCCTCGGCCTCTGGCCGGGAATACTTGTGTCGTCCGGCATCGCCGGGGCGGCTGGCCCTTCCAGTCCGACCCGCTGCTTACCGTTGAGGCTGTCCTGTGGTGAACCGAGAGCGAGCGTCAGACTCGGGAAAAAGGAGATGAGGCATCCACTGGAGATGGGCGGAAAGGGACCGTCTTATGCAACGACGCTCGCGGCTCGGATGATCGCCTCCTCGCCGAACGCGGGGCCGATGAGCTGTAAGCCGACGGGGAGCCCATCTGCCTGGCCCGCGGGAACGGAGATGGCAGGCAGGTTCGCGAGATTTACCGGCACCGTGTTTGCGTCGGCGAGGTACATCCGCATCGGGTCCTCCAGTCCCTCGCCGAGTTCGAACGGGAGCACCGGCATCGTCGGCGAGGCGAGTACGTCTGCCTCTTCGAACGCGCTGTCGAAATCCTCTTTCACCCACGCTCGGGCGTCTTGGGCCTTCTCGTAGTACTTCTCCTGATAGCCTGCCGACAGCGCGAACGTTCCCAGGAGGATACGCCGCTTCACCTCATCGCCGAACCCCTTCTCGCGGGCGTCGGCGAACGCTTCGTTCCAGTCGCCGTCCTCGCCGGCGAGTCCGTAGCGCACGCCGTCAAATCGCGCCAGGTTCGAGGACGCCTCCGACATCGCGATGACGTAGTACGCTTGCACTGCCGTCTCCAGGGAGGGCAGGGATACCTCGACGAGATCGGCACCACGGGCCTTGAGATCGTCCAGCGCATCGTAGAAGGTACTTATTACCCGCTCGTCGGCACCCTCCACGAGGTCCGTGACGACGCCGACCGTGGTCCCCTCCACGTTGCCGTTGGCAGCGGCGGCGTAGTCGGTCCCCACGGCTGGGTGCCCTCCCTCGCGGGTGTCGAAGCGGGTGGTGGCGTCGCGCTCGTCCGGCCCAGCGAGCACGTTCAGCAGTTCGGCGGCCGCCTCAACGCTCGGTGCCAGCGGGCCAATCTGCTCCAGGGAGTTAGCGTACGCGACCAGGCCATAGCGGGAGACGAGGCCGTAAGTGGGCTTGATACCGACGACCCCGCAAAACGCCGCCGGACAGCGGATGGAGCCACCGGTGTCGCTGCCCAGCGCCAGGTCCGCCTCGCCCGAAGCCACGGCGGCTGCCGATCCCCCGGAGGAGCCGCCCGGCACGCGCTCGTAGTCCACCGGGTTGCGGGTCGGGCCGTAGGCGCTGGTCTCGGTGGTGGTGCCCATCCCGAACTCGTCCATGTTGGTCTTGCCGATGACAGTCGCGCCGGCCTCGTGCAGCCGCTCGATGACGGTTGCGTCGTATGGGGGGACGTACCCTTCCAGCATCCGCGAACCGCAGGTGGTCTCGACGCCCTCGGTGGAGATGTTGTCCTTCACCGCCACCGTGCGCCCGACCAGTGGCCCCGACTCAGCGCCCGGGAGCTCCTCACGTGTGATGAACGCGCCCAGCCCGGTCATGACACCCGCGGCCCCTTGAAGTAGCCGTCTTCGTGCTCGGGGGCGTTGCCCAGCGCCGCCTCGGGCTCCAGACACTCTCGTTCCTCGTCGGCCCGGAGCACGTTCGTCAATTCCGGCTCGGCATCGACCTCGGGGACGTCGTCTAGCGCCTCAAAATACGCCAGCACGTTCGACAGCTGGTCGGCGAATCGGTCGAGCTCCTCCTCGTCGATTCCGACCCGCGCCAGGTCCGCCACGTGGCGGACCTCCTCCGGGCTGACCGTGCCGTCCGTCTCGCTCATGACTGGAGCAGTCGTGCCCGCGCACTAAGGGTTTCGACACTCCCGTTCCCGGCTCGACTCCCCCTTCCGGCCCGTCGCGTAGGGCGTGAGTGTTCGCCGAGAGCCAAGCTCAGAATCTAATATGGTCATTAGATTTAAGTCCTTCGCTATACTAATAAACATTACTGCCCGTTTCTGGGCGAGACGCCCGCTGCCTATCAATGACCGACACGAGCATCCGCGAACACGCACGAGAGACCGAGGAGACTGAGGAGACCGAGCGGCTCGCCTGCCCGGAGTGTGGCGGCCGCCTCCAGGCCGACTCCGAGCACGGCGAGACCGTCTGTGCGGACTGTGGCCTCGTCGTTGAGGAGGACGAAATCGACCGGGGGCCCGAGTGGCGCGCCTTCGACGCGAAGGAAAAAGACGAGAAGTCCCGCGTCGGCGCCCCGACGACGAACATGATGCATGACAAGGGGCTCTCGACGAACATCGGCTGGCAGGACAAGGACGCCTACGGGAAGTCCCTCTCGCCGCGCCAGCGCGAGAAGATGCAGCGCCTGC
>CAZLOO010000159.1:0-5747 GCA_964561055.1 uncultured Halobacteriales archaeon | reverse complement strand
GAGCAGAAAACGGAACAGATTATGGACGTTTGACGAGTCCGGCGCCCGGAGTGCCGGCGCGCGGGTCGTCCGGGCGGGTGAGTTGCCGACGCCGGCGTTAGCGTTCGCCTCGCGGGGTCGCCACGGCGTCCAGGTGACTGCCAGCCACAACCCACCGGGAGACAACGGACTGAAGTGCTTCGCCGATGGCGAGGAGTATCACGCCCGCGACGAGCGCCGGGTGGAGCGCCGTGTCGAGGAGGGGACCGAGCCCGTCGCGTGGGATCGCTGGGGCGACCGCGAGGAGCACGACCCGCTGTCTGCGTACCGCTCGGCGGTCGCCGACTACGCCCGAGAGACGGGCTCCGACCCGGAGGGGATAGAGGTAGTCGTAGACTGCGGCAACGGGATGGCCGCGCTCGCGACGCCCGCGGTCCTCCGGGCCGTTGGCGCGGAGGTGCACGCCCTCAACGGGAACGTGGACGGTCACTTTCCCGGACGGCCCTCGAAGCCGACGCCCGAGACGCTCGGCGACCTTCGGGCGTTCCTCCGAGAGCACGAGGACGCGGTCGGTATCGCCCACGACGGTGACGCCGACCGCATCGTGGTGGTCGCCCCTGACGGGGAGGTCGTCCATGAGGACACCGTGCTCGCGGTGCTGGCCGAGCGGTACGTCCGAGCCAGCGACGTCGTCGACCCAGTGGTCGTAACGACGCCGAACGCCTCTGGGCGCATCGACGAGCGGGTGGCCGCCGCCGGGGGGCGCGTTGAGCGGGTCCGGCTGGGGGCGCTCCACGAGGGAGTCCAGTCGGCGCGCGAAGAGGGCGGAGACGTCGTGTTCGCAGGCGAGCCCTGGAAGCACCTCCATCCTGGCTTCGGGCCGTGGATCGACGGCGTCGTCAGCGCCGCCGTGCTGGTGGTGCTGTTCGGCGAGGCCGGCGAAGACGCTGCGAGCGGGCTGGCGGCCCTGCGAGAGCCGGTGACAGAGCGGCCCTACCGGAAGCTGAGCGTCCCCTGCCCCGACGAAGCCAAGACCGAAGTGATGGCCACCCTGGAGCGCACTCTCCCAGCCACATTCCCGGACGCGGCGGTCGAGACCGAACACGGCGTCCGGCTGTCGTTCGGGGAGGGCGCCTGGACGCTGGTTCGCCCGAGCGGGACAGAGCCGTATGTCAGGGTGTACGCCGAGAGCGACGAGGTGGACGGGCTCGTCGAAAGCGTCCAGAACCAGGTGGAGGCGGCGGTAGCGGAGACGGCAAGCTGACGGCTCGGAGCGGTGTCTTTATGCGAGCGTCGCCGGCATTGACAGTCGTACCATGGACCGGCGCAGCTTCATCAGGGCGACAGGGATCGCAGGTATCGCCGGACTGGCCGGCTGTACCGGCGGCCCCAGCGACTCCGGCGGCGACAGCACAACCACCGAGTCGACTACCGAGAGCGGTGACGACGGGAACGATATGGACACCACGACCGAGCAGACCACCACCGACTCCGGTCCTTCGGCCCACATCGGGATGGTGTACGCGCTCGGCGGGCTCGGCGACGGCTCGTTCAACGACCAGGCTCAGAACGGCGCCCAGCAGGCCGAGGAGGAGCTCGGCATCTCGTTCAACGAGTTTCAGCCTTCCCAGTCCTCGGAATTCAAGACCTTCCAACGCCAGGCCGCCACTGAGACGGACCCGAACTACGACCTGGTCTGCTGTATCGGCTTCGCACAGACCAGCGCGCTTGAGGAAACGGCGCCTCAGTACCCCGACCAGAACTTCATGATCGTGGACTCCGTCGTTGAGGAGCCAAACGTCGACAGCTACGTGTTCGCCGAGGAGGAGGGCTCCTACCTCGTCGGGCAGTTGGCCGGCCTGCTCACCTCAATGAGCTTCGATGCTGGTGCGGGCAGTACCCAGAGTGACTCCACGAACGTCGGCTTCGTCGGCGGCGTGGAGGTGCCCATCATCAAGAAGTTCGAGGCCGGCTACACCGCGGGTGTGAAGGCTGCCAATGCGGACGTGGACGTCATCACGAACTATGTGGGCGGCTTCAACGACCCCGCGGGCGGCCGCGAGGCGGCGCTATCGATGTACAACTCCGGCGCGGACATCATCTACCACGCCTCCGGCAACACCGGCACCGGCGTGTTCCAGGCCGCTCAGTCACAAGGCCGCTACGCCATCGGGGTCGACGCCGACCAGTCGGTGACCAAGTCCGGCTTCGCAGACGTCATCCTCGCGAGCATGGTCAAGCGCGTGGACACAGCGGTATTCAGCTCCATCGAGACCGTCGTCAACGATAATTTCTCCAGCGGCATCACCGCGCTGGGGCTAGCCGATGACGGAGTGGGAATCGTGTACGGTCAGCAGCTCGGCGGCGAGGTCCCGTCTTCGGTGAAGTCAGCCATCGAGGACTCCCGGCAGTCTATCATCGACGGCGACGTCGACGTCCCGACCGACCCGAACAACGTCTCGGGTTGAGCCGGGACAGAAGGACTATGCACCGTGGCGGTCGATTTGACGTATGGTCAACTGGCGTGCGGTGATCATCGGCTTCGTCGTCGAGGTGGTGCTCGGGGTGGTCGGTCTTGCGGTGCCGGTGCTTGGCCAAGCGGCCGCGGCCGTCATCGGTGGCGGTGTCGCCGGCTACATCGCCAATAGGGGGATTCTGAGCGGCGGCTGGCACGGCCTGCTGGCGGGCGCTTTCGGTGGTATCGTCCTGGGCGTGGTGCTCGGTCTGGCCGTAACGCTCGTCGGCATCGGCCTTACCGGCCCTGGGGGGGTTGTCGCTGGCGCCAGCGTGTTTTTCACGGTCGTCATCATCGCGCTCGTGGTGTCAATCCCCAGCGGGCTGGGCGGGTTGCTCGGCGGCGCGCTCGCCTGATTCAGCGCCGAGCCCGCAGTTCCGCGAGTAGCTCCTCTAGGCCGACCTCCTGCATCGAGAGCAACACCAGCATGTGGTAGACGACGTCCGCGGCTTCGCTCGCGACGTCTTCCTCGTCCTTCGCGGCCAGCACCAGCTCCGTCGTCTCCTCGCCGAGCTTCTCCAGCACGCGGTTCTGTCCCTTCTCGTGGGTGAACAGTGACGCGGTGTAAGAGCTCTCCGGGAGATCGCGCTTGCGCTGCTCGATCACCTCGTACAGCTCCGCCAGCACCGTCTCAGGATCGTCGGCCATTCAGTCGATCACCTCGCGTACGTCATCCAGTTCCGCGAACGTGCCTGGGTCGCGCCGGCCACTCTCGAAGACGGCCTCGGCCACCTCGATAGGGACGTTCGTCCGAGCGGCAAGCGCCAGCGCGTCGCTCGGGCGGGCGTCCACGACGACGCTGCTCCGCGGTCCGGCGACGTGAATGTCAGCGATGTACGTGTCGCCCTCCACGTCCGTGACCACCACCCGCTCGACACGGCCGCCGAGCTCCTCCATCGTGTCCAGCAGCAGGTCGTGAGTGAGCGGCCGGCCGATGTCAGTGGCGTCCAGCCCCTGGACGATGCTCCGGGCCTGGTCGAAGCTGATGAACACCGGGAGCACGTCCCGGTGGCCGGCTACCGACAGCACCACCACCGGCACCGGGCCGCTCGGGGTTCCGGCGACGCGCACCGCGTCGATCTCCGCGTCCATACCGCCCGGACGGGTGGGACGCTCAAAACCCTGCGGACTGCGCTACGTCACCCCGCCGTGCGGGTCGTACTCGCGGTGGGCGCCGCTGTCGAGCACGTCCCGGAGTTCCGTGACAACGCCGTAAACGTCCTCGAAACGGGTGTAGAGCGGCGCCGGGCAGATCCGGACGACGTCCGGTGGCCGGAAGTCCACCACCGCGTCTCGGTCGTTGAGCGCGAGGCTCAACCGCTCGGCCTCGGGGTGCTCGACGGCGACGTGGCCGCCCCGCCGCCCAGGTGCGCGGGGCGTTCCGACCGTACACTCCGGCAGCCGCTCGTCGACCTGGTTGATAAGATACCGCGTGAGCGCGAGACTCTTCTCCCGAACTGCTTCGATTGTCGTCTCCTCGAAGACGTCGAGCGACCCCGACAATGGCGCCGCCGAGAGCACGGGAATCGTCCCAATCTGGAACGCGCCGGCGGTCTCAGCGGGCGTGAATGTCTCGCGCATCTCGAACTGGGTCGCCTTCTCGTGGCCCCACCAGCCCGGCAGCTCCGGGGTGACACCGAAGTGCCGCTCGTTCACGTACAGCCCCGCTATCGCTCCTGGGCCGGCGTTGAGGTATTTATACGAGCACCAGACCGCGAAGTCCACATTCCAGTCGTCGAGACTGTGGGGAATGACCCCGACGGAGTGTGCGAGGTCGAACCCCACGAGTGCTCCCCGGTCGTGGGCTGCTCGTGCGATGCGCTCCATGTCGAACAGCTGGCCACTCCGGTACAGCACCCCCGGCATGAATACCAGCCCTATGTCTTCGGTGATTGCGTCGACCACGTCGTCGGCTTCGATGGTGCGACCGTCGCGCGATTCGACAGCCACGAGCGCCTCCTCGGGATCGAGCCCGCGCCGGCGTAGCTGTGCCCGGATGGCGTAGTGATCCGTCGGGAAGTCGAGTTCATTTACCAGCACCTGGTCGCCCTCGGCCTCCTCAAGGAAGGTGCCGACGAGGGTGTGAACGTTCGTCGTCGTGGAGTTACACACCACCACCGAGGGCTCGCCAGCCCCTACGAGCGGCGCCAGCCGGTCCCCCAACCGCTCGCCGGTGTAGAACCAGTCCGGATCGGCATCGGTCCAGCCCGCGACCCCGAGCTCGCGCCACTCCTTGAGGCGTTCGACGACCGCACGCTCGGCGTCCACCGACAGCGGCCCGAGCGAATTGCCGTCCATGTAGTACCCCTCCGGGACCTGGAACCGCTCGCGTAGTTCCGCTAGGGGGTCCTCGCGGTCGCGTCGACGGGCCGCTTCGAGACCGTCTTTCATACGATGGCGGCGACCGGCGCGCTTGTGACTTCTTCGACCCGCTTCAGAACTGGTAGCGCCGGTCGTCGTCCGGCGGGGCGGGCGCGCCGGCCATCTCGTCGTAGGTCATCCCGCTCAAAAACTCGTCGTAGGTGACGTCGTATCCTCGCCGGAGGTGGAAATCGAGCCGACCCGTCTCCACTATCGCTTGGAACTGCTGGTGGACGGCCCGCCGGATCAGTTCCCCCGGGTCCTCGGGATCGGTCGCCGTGAGCAACACCGCCAGCTCGTTACGGGTCTCACGGTCCAGCGCCACTTCGAGCGAGTCGCCCAGCGCCGCGTAGCGGCTCTCCACCTCCGCCGTCAGGTTGTCCAGGCTCATACGTGAGGGTGGCTCGGCCGCCCGAAACCGCTTTCGCTCGCTCCAGAGCGGCACGCCTTTGTGCGGGTCGCTCCACCGGACGCGCATGACAGCGGCGCTCCCGGACGGCGACGTTGAGGCGGTTCGCGAGTCGCTGGTCCGGTGGTACGAAAACGGTCACCGGTCGTTTCCGTGGCGGGAGACGACCGATCCCTACCGAATTCTCGTCTCGGAAGTGATGAGCCAGCAGACCCAGCTCAAGCGCGTTGAGGACGCCTACCGGGAGTTCGTGGATCGCTGGCCGGCGGTCGAGGACCTGGCGGCCGACGACCGCTCGGCCGTTGTTGGCTTCTGGACGGACCACTCGCTGGGGTACAACAACCGCGCGACGTACCTCCACGAGGCCGCCAACCAGGTCGTTGGGGAGTTCGATGGCGAATTTCCCACTACCCCGGAAGGACTCAAGCAACTCAAGGGAGTGGGCCCGTACACCGCCAACGCCGTCGCCTCGTTCGCGTTCGA
>CAZLOO010000158.1:0-5770 GCA_964561055.1 uncultured Halobacteriales archaeon | reverse complement strand
GAGAGCAGCAGCAGCACGGTGAACAGGACGCCGGCCATTTTGGGGTGCTCAGCGACGTACGCCTTCAGGCTACCATCGGACATGACATCTGGTACGACACACCCCGTTCATATAAGACTTTTGTCACAAAAGAAACGTAATTTACCGCTTTGGCCACAATAATTATGAGTCGTTAATCACGGCTTACTCTGATATCTATACGGAGTAGTAAATATTTCGGGGTCGTTTCGGGGCTCAGCCCCCCATCCGAGGCGTTATGCGGCCGGAAAGCGTACCCAAGGCGTGCACTACATCACGCGCGGGCTCGTCGAGGGATGTCTCTCGTTCGCGCGCGAGCGCGATCCGCAAGAAGTAACACTGGCGCTCGCGGTGACGCCCGCCGGCGATCTTGAGGGAACCACCGATCTCGAGCCGGAGACTCCGGTATATACACATTTTTACCTGCCTACCGGCGACTCGGTGAGTGCCGTGTTCGGCGTGGACTTGGCGACTCCCAGCACTCAGGGCCGATTCGTCTCCCACCCTGACGGCCGCCAGCAGCTCACGAGTGCGGACGACCTCCACCAGGTGGTGTTCTTAGCGGTGCCCCCCTACGAGGAGGTAGCCGCGTTCGACCGCCGCGGACAGCAGCAGTCGTTGCGGGTGCTTGACACCGAGCCGCCGATCGAGACGGTTGACTACTCCGAGAGGTAGCCCAGCTCCTGGAGCTGTTCGGCGATGGCCTCGAACTCCGCTTCGGACAGCTCCCCGGTCTGCTGGTGCTGGATGACGATGCTCCGGAGCAGGAACCGCACCAGATCGGAGGTACTGGAGAAGCTGGTGCCGTCAATCGTCTCCTCGACGCGCTCGGCCAGGTCCTTCGGTATCGAAACGGTGGTGTAGTCGGTCACACCGGCGTTACGCCCCCAGGGGGCAAGTGTGGTGTGCTATGGGAACGGGTGATGCTCACGCCGGAGCCGGGGCTCGTAGCCCAGCGACGCCGGCACGGTCCGTGCGCGTTCCCCGAAGTACGGCTCGTCGAAGAACAGCGGCTGTGCCGCCGGCACCAGCACCCTGGCGGCCTCAAACCCCAGTCGTTCCGCGTCCGGCGGGGTGAGCCGCACGGCGTACGCCGACAGTTCCACGTCTGCCAGTGCCTCAAGCACGGCATCCAGGTGGTCCTCGGGGGGAACCACCCGCCCGACGCTATCAGCGGGAACAGTCGTCTCTGGGTCGACGAACGCCCCGGCGCTGTCCGGGCGACCCGCGAAGTGACCGATGCGTCCAGCCGCCTCGCGGGCGCCGGACTCCCCCATTCCGCGGAGCTCTAACCAGTTCTGGAGCGCCTCCGCACACGCCGACCGGACGGCCGCCGCCGGGTCAAGGGCGGCGTCTGTCCCGAGCGCGAACCGGGGCCACTCCCCTTCACGGTGGACCGCGACGGCCACGACCGGAATATCGATGTCCTGTGTCAGCAGGGTGGCGGTGACCGCCAGCCCCTCCGAGCGAGCTCGTCGGACCAGCCTGCGGTACCCCTCGTCGTCAACTGCCAGGCCGAGCGGCTCGTAGGTTGAGTACCAGGCTAACGTGGCGGCATCGCGCTCAATCGTCTCCGTCAGCCCCGCCACCAGCGCCTGCGCCCCGGAGTTGCCGAGGCCGAGCCCGGTGGTTATCGTCGGCGCCTCCGTGTCATAGGGGAACTGCGCCCGCTCGGCCGGGAGCAGGGCGGCTGAGCCGTCGTGAAGATCAGCGCCCGGGACGAACCGCCGCTGTCCGCCTGTCTCCACCCAGTCGGGCAGGACGAACGACGACAGACTGACCGCGCTGGGCAGTTCCGCCGCCCGGCCGCGTGGTAGTTCGTCGGTCCGGTAGACGCCGGCGCTATAGCGCTCCAGTCCCTCGCCGAGCGCCCTCATGAACGCCTCGTCCCAGCCGGCGGCGACGCCGGCAGCCTGCTTGCTGGCGGCGGCGTCGCTGAACCCGGACGTATCGGACAAGGAGGCGAGGTAGTACGGCACCGGGTATGACTCGGCCTCACCGACGCTGTTGATGAGCCCGACCCGCTCGTCGACCGCGCGCTCGGCCGCGGACAGCGCGTCGTCCAGTGAGCGCGTTGCGTGGTCGGTCTGGACGGTGCGGTCCCGGTCGCCCCCACAGCCACAGCCCGGAACCGCCAGTAGTTCCCGCTGCGCGTGGGGCACCTCCACTACCCCGCCAAGGACCGGTGTCGGCTCGCCCGCCAGCAACCGGACCGCCGCCCGACCGGCGAGTGCGCCCGCGAAGCGTCGGGTTGCCAGGTCGGGGGGTTCCCCGGAGCTGTCATCCCTCGGATCGAGGTTCGCACGCACCCGGGTCCGGAGGCAGTCAAAACAGCCCGGGCTGGCGTCGAAGCCGGCAACCGCCGCCTCGACGCCGGGTATCGACACCCCGCCGACGCCGCCGAGTTCGACCGCCAGCCACCGGAGGCCGGTCGAGCGGGCTCGCAGCGCTGCCGCGGCGAACGACGGCGCGCCCACCTCGTCGACGACGATACCGAGGTTGCCGCCCAGTTCGGACGGCGCGACCGCCTGGACATCGTGGTCGGTATCGCCGAGCGCCGCCCGGACTGCCGCCGCTGCCGGGCCGTCGCCGACGAGCGTCGCTGTCATGGTTCGGGGTGGCGGCTCTCCAGTAAAAGCGTGTCCACCTCCGCTCAGTGACGCCGCTGGAGGCGGCGGAGAACCGCAAAACTGCGGCGTTAGGACGCCAGCAGGCTCTGTGCGACGCTGGCTATCTCCCGGGAGGAGGCGTTCTTCAGACGGTCGTTCCCGAGTACCAGCCGCAGGCGCGGCCGCCCGACATCGATGGGCACCTTTTCCGTGTCCAGCAGGCCCATCTCCTCCAGGCGAGTCTTCGTGCGCGAAAAGGTCGCCTTCGAGGCGATCCCCACGTCCTCGCCCCACTTCGAAATGTCGTACAGCAGCTCCTCGTTCTTGGCCGCGACCAGCAGGGAGACAGTCACCTCGTCTAGACCGTCACCGTCCCCGCGGGCCGTCTCCAGCGACGCGAGCACGTCGTCGAAGTCCCCGGCCGTCTCCGTACCGATGTCGCTGACGAGGCTCTCGCGCACCCGGGAGATGGCGGGCGTCCGGAGGGCGTACCCGTCGGCCTCCTCCCACAGCCGCCTCAGTTCATCGTCGAGAGCGGCGACGAACGCCTCGTCATCGTCGACTAGACCGGCAACCTGGCCGTCGACGACGACCACTGCCACCGCGCGCTCGCTGGTGACGACCAGCGTGTTGGCCTCCGAGTCGTGCTGGCGGAGTTCGAGGCGGTCTTGTTCGATGAGGTCGGCTGCGACGCTCCCGACGAGGAAGTCCTCGAGAGTGTCTTTTAGGACCCGGCCTTCAGCGAGCAGCCGGACGGTCACCCCCGACGAGCCGTCGAGCGTCTCGATCAGTGCCTCGAGCGTTTCCTTGCTCGGATTGATGACGAATACTTCACCGCTGGCGGCCCCCACCACCGACCCGAGCAGATCGCGAACGTCTGCCGCGTGAAGATTGGAACTCATATCCTCAGTTACTCTTCGCGTACCACATACTTAATTACATCGGCAGTTCAGGGCTGAAAACCTCGGGTGCGTTAGGTGGGGTAATGAGCCCTTAGACGGCGTTTCGCCCCTCGTATCAGCCGTTCCGGAGCTGTGTCGCTAGCGTCCGTGCCCGACGCAGTTCCCCTTCGTACACGACAGGCCCCTCGATGGTCGCAACCGCGGCGGCCGCAGCTTCCCGATCGAGGTTTGCCGTTGCCTCCTTTCCGCGGAGGTGAGCCTCGGCACCGGAGTCGAACGGTGCCTGGAACCAGTCACCCGGCCGGCGGGTCGCCGGCACCGTGTACCGAAGCCGGTAGCCGGCGTCGGCGTGCTCTAAGCGAGCGACCCCGGGGGAGGTCTCTTCCGGCGCGAGCGCGTGAGTGCCGTCGCCGACGACGGCGTAGTCCGTGCTCATCGTTATCTGCTTGCGGGCCAGCCCCAGCGCCCGCTGTATCGGCAGCCCTGCGACCAGCAGGCGAGCGAACGTTGTGCCGACGGTTGCAGCTGGTCGGTCGAGCACGGCTCGGACGGTAACAGCGCCGGCAACGGCGCCGCCCTCGACGAGCCGCTGGCCCTGGTAGTATGAGCCACAGGCGTTGAGGAAGAAGGTTCGTGCGCCAACCTCGTCGACGCTGGCGGTGTCGAGCGCCCCGTCGGGACAGCGCAGCCCCTCCAGTTCACAGTGGCCGATATAGTGGACTAGGTCCCGCCTCTCCTCGAACAGCCGGGCGAGCTCCGCGGCCGGGAGTGCCTCCTCAACGGTCAGGTCGACTGGCCGGTCAGCCTCGCGGTAGCTGACCACAACTGTCTCACGCTCGTCGGCCATCCGCTCATCGTTGAGCACGACCGCCACCGACAGCCCGTCCGGGTCGGGATCGGTGCGGCTGCGGAACGCGGCCAGCGATGTGGAGAACGCCTCCAGCGGGACTCCCTCGGCCAGCCAGGCGTGAAGCTCGCCGGCCCCGAGGTCTGGATTGAGTAGATCAACCGACGGGACCGAGTCCTCCCGGCGGTACGGGCCGGCACCCCGAAAGAAGTCATCCAGCGCAATCGTCAACAGGCCCTGTGGGTCTATTTCGCTTGCCTCGGCGGTGTACAGGAGGCTAAGATCGTTACAGAGGTACGGTAGGCAGCGCATCGTATCGTCGTCGGGGTCGGTGTACGTCGCAAGGTGCCACTCCGGCAAGCCGCCCGGTATCGCCGCCGCCGGAACCTCGAGGTAGCGCGCCAGCCGCCGGTCCGGGTCGGCTCCTCGCGCGGCCGCGGGGTCCAGCGCGTCAAACCGCTCCCGACCGGCGAGCGTCGGCTCGCCGGAGCGGTTACGCACCAGGCAGTCCAGCACAAAGACTCGGCGCAGCAGGTCGACCACTCGGCCCTGGAACTCCGGCATGGGGGGCAGCGGCTCGTGGACGCCGGCGTCGGGGGCGACCAGCGCCGGTTCGGCGGCACCGACGCTCACGCTCGCCCCCAGGTAGTACGCCAGTGGCGCGCCGACGACAGCGTGGGTGAGGCTGTCCGGGATTCGGAGCTCGATACCGGTATCCGGCGTAGCGTCGACAACGGCGTCGGGAACCTGCGGCTCGCCGACCCTGACCCTGACCAGCGGGGGGTGGCCCCGGCAGTCCGGATGCGAGCGCTCCGGACCAGTCGTCGCCAGCGCCGAGGAGAGGTGTGTAACGGCCGTGGCACAGCCCTCGGGGGTCGGCGGAACCGTGAGACTGGGAGGTGTCCCGTCCGCCTGGGTTCCCGCCGGGGGCCTTCCCATATACTGGTCGACGGCAACCTCTGACATAGAGTTACCGCCGATGTGGCATCGAATAGATTCTTACTCACGGAACACGTGGCAATACTATGCAGTACGACTCTGTCCGGGAGAGCGACCCGGAGGTCGCCACGGCACTTGAAAAGGAGGTCGACCGGCAGCGCGAGACCCTGGCGATGATCGCCAGCGAGAACCACGCCTCGGAGGCGGTTCTGGCGGCCCAGGGGAGCGCGATGACGAACAAATACGCCGAGGGCTACCCCGGCGAGCGCTACTATGCCGGCTGTGAGCACGTAGACACGGTCGAACAGCTCGCTATCGACCGCGCGAAGGAACTGTGGGGCGCCGAGCACGTCAACGTCCAGCCCCACTCCGGTACGCAGGCGAACATGGCGGTGTACCTGGCTACCCTGGAACCGGGCGACCGCATCCTCTCGCTGGATCTGACCCACGGCGGC
>CAZLOO010000157.1:0-5772 GCA_964561055.1 uncultured Halobacteriales archaeon | reverse complement strand
TGCGGCAGCCCCGAGGTACAGCACCGTCTCGCCGCCCGCGAGGCCGGTATCCATCCCCAGTTCCAGCATCGCGCCCAGCTTCGACCGACCGGCGTCCCACAGCCGCCACTCGCCGTCGGTCGGCTCGCCGTACGACGGCTCGCCGCGGGTGGCCAGCCGCTCGCGCCCGTCGAAGGAGCGCCGCTGGACACCCTCGGGAAGTGAGTTCACGAGGATCCACCCCTGTTGCCATCGACGCTGCTGCCCGTTCGCTCCCGGATGCGGGCGATGCGCTCGTCGAGTTGGCGGTCCAGGTCCGGCTTGCGCTCCCCGGAGTAGTAATCCACCCGGGCGGCGATAGTCAGCTTCCCCGCCAGCGCGCGGGCCGCCGACCCTCGCTCTTCGGGTACGGTCCCGCGCACATACTCGTGCGTGTAGATGACCCCGTGTTTGGGCGACGGGGCTTGCCCCCGGAGATGGGTGAACAGGGCGTCCTCCGCGCCCAGCAGCTGGACCGTTCCGCTGGGTTTGCGCGCAAGCTCGTTCAGCCCGCCGGCGAGCGCGATCAGCCGTGCGGCCAGCACCGGGCCCGCCAGCGCCGACAGGTTCGGCGCCACGCCGGGCGCGGTCCGCTCGACGTGTCCTCGCAGCGTCTCGGCCTCGTCGGCCAGTTCCGCGACCCGCGCCGCGAGCGCGACCAGCCGCTCCTCGCCGGGACTGGCGGGGTCGCGAGCGGCCACCTCGCGGGCGAAGCCGATGCCCCCGCCGCTCGCACCGTAACGGGCGCCTGCCCACTCCGCAACCCGTTCGGCCAGCTCGTTTGCCACCTGATTCGCATCGTCCATCGCCCGCACCGCGTGGACGAGCTGTTGGTCATCGGCTGATTCGCGCTCGCGGACAGCCGCCCGGGTCGCCGCCAGCGTTGCCTCGTGCAACAGGTCGTAGTAGTCGCTCTCGCTGTCGACGAAGCCGCGCTCGACGGCCAGTGCTGGCCAGTCATGAGGCTGTTCGGCGTGTCCCTGCTCGATGGCCTCGCGCGCGCCAGCGAGGCTGCCGGCGTCGACGCCGTCGAACCACCCCCTGCCGGCGGTGTCGTCCATGACAGCCGTTAGACCCGGGGGACCTATATCCGTTCCCGGAATGAAGCCACAGATTGGGGACCTGGGACGGGTCCTGCCGGCGGCCACCACGCTTTTCCCCGACTGCCGTGTCACCATCTGGTAAGGGGGAACGTGGTGCGTGAGGCCCGAAAAGAGCCCACCGCCAGCAGTCGTCGCTGGCGTGTTAATGGGCATGGTCGTCGTGATAGCGGCCGTAGCCGGGTCGGTGACGCTGGCGTCCAGCGACTCGCTCTCGGAGCCGGCACCGCAACTGTCGGTTGAGGCGGGGACTCTCACAGCGGTCGGGAGCGGCGAGGGCGACCAGGCACTCCGGCTGACTCACGCCGCCGGCGAACCCGTCGACGTCGGGGCGCTGGCGTTCGTTGTCTCCGTCGACAGCGCCGATGCCCGTGAGGAGGTGACAGGCCTGCCCGCCGGCGAGGGCGGTCTCAACGAGTCGAACGTCGCCGGTGACCGGTTCCTCGATGAAAGTTCCGACGGTATCGCCGGACCCGTCACCGCGACCCCGACCGAGGGTAACGCTGTCTGGGAGGCCGGCGAGACGGTGGTGCTGCGCATCAACGCCGACGCCCTCACGCTCGCCCCCGGCGACCGGGTGACCGTCCGGATCCGCCATCTGCCGAGCAACACGGTGCTGCTCGAGCAGACGGTCGTCGCTGAGTGAGCGCTGAGACCGGTGGGTAGCGGCCCTCTCGAAAGAGTCGCCGCCGGGAGACCGGTGCGCCTCGCCGTCGCCTCTCCTTACTCCCGCAGGTGCCCAACGACCGCCCGGTCGAACGCGCGGGCGCGCTGGAGCACCGCCTCGTGGCCGACGCCGTCGAAGCGGACTCGCTCGCCGTCGGGAAGCCCAGCGACCGTGGCGTAGTAGTCCGAGTCGTGGAAGAACGGGTCCTCCGTTCCTCCGAGTACGAGCGTCGGCGCCGTGATCTCCCCCAACCGGTCGGTGGCGTCATGGGCGAGGCAGGCCCGCGCCGAGACGTGGAAATCGATCGCCGCAGGCGGGGTGTCAACCCATCGGGCGAACAGCGTCGCCGCCAGCCGAAGTCCCCGGCGCGTCGGACCAGTCGCGACGGCATCCGCGCCGGCACGGTAGACCCGTGCCCACTCGTTGCGCTCAGCGTACGACTGCCAGCGAGCGACCTCCTGGCGGCCGGCGGCGGAGAGCCGGGCGGCCGAGAGGCCCAGCACGAGCCGTTCAACACGGGCGGGGGCGTCGGCCGCGAGGTGCTGGCAGACGAATCCGCCCATCGACAGCCCCAGCAGGTGTACCCGCCCCAGCGCCGCCAGCGCGTCCGCCAGATCCGCGGCCATGTCCCGGGTGCTGTGGTCCCGCGGGAGGCCAATCGGCCGACTGGTGAGGTACACCGGCCCCGGGTAGCCCCGGCGCCGGAGTCGTAGGCCGAAGGCGCCGACCACGCCGGCGTACGCCACCGAGTCGGTCACCCGCGCGAGCGGGTCATTTACTCCCATCACTACCACCAGCGGGCGGCCCCCGCCGCGGCCGACTCGGAGGTACGGATGGCCGTCGAACTCGCCGGCGCTCACCGGTCGCATGAGTGCATGAGGTGTGGTACGGTGAAATCCTCCCGGGTCAGGGCGAGGAGACTATGTGAGTCTCTCAGAGCACTTCTGTCGGGTAATGTCCACCCAGGAGTACCGAATCCTCTCCGGTGAGGGCTCCGAGATCAACGACAAGCCGTACATCGAGGGGAGCCAGATCGCTCTTCAACATGTACACCGCCCGTCAGGGGGCGCAGACTCACCCCCGACTGGGTGCCGAGCGCTACAGCCCCAATCTCGGAGACGTGTACGAGGCCCTCGCCTGTCACCACAGAACCCTCGATGAGATGCGCCACTGAGAGCAGCACCTCGAGCGGGCAGTCAGGGAAGCCAAGCGCCGGTCGTAAGGCGCGTAACAGGTCAACCCTTTCACCCCGCCAGGAGATACCCCGCCCGAGCGACCGCTACACTACACGGACCAGTGGAGCGGGATTTGACGCGCTTACATTCCGCACACTGAGCACCCCTATCCCATTGCGAGTTGTCAGAACTTGAAAGAAGTTTCAGCACTGGGAGTGATCCGGTTGACACTCCACCGGAGCGGCGGGGTATATGTGCTGGACCGCTCTAGGCGGAGCTATGTGCGCCGGCCCGGACAGCTCGGTACCGCTGTCGAGACTCAGGTCAGCCGCGGACGGTGAGCGCTGATGGCGACCCTGGAGGAGGCCTTCGTCGGGCTCGTCGGGACGGATCCCGTGATCCAGGGGCTGGTCGCGGGCACTGTCATCGCGCTGTTCAACCTCCTCGGCGCGTCGGCGGTGTTGGTGTGGCGCGACCCTACCGAACGGGCGCTGGATTCCGCGCTGGGATTCGCGGCCGGGGTGATGCTGTCGGCTAGCTTCACCAGCCTGCTCATCCCGGGGATCGACTTCGCCTCGGAACCGGGGTACGACGCCGTCGTCCTCGGGCCGGTGGCGCTGACAGGGATCGTCCCGGTGCTGATCGGGTTCGCCATCGGCGTCGCCCTGCTGGACCAGGGTGAGCGATGGGTGAAGTACGTCGGCCCGTTGGTGTCAGACCGGCTAGTCCCCGAGAACGAGCGCCCCGGCGGGCCCGCACCTGACGGCGGCCAGACCGATCGGCCAGCGCCGACGGCGCTCGCGGACAGCCGGCTGATGTCGGTGTTGCTGTTCACCGTCGCCATCACCATCCACAACATGCCCGAGGGGCTGGCAGTCGGAGTGGGATTCGGCAGCGGCGAGGTGGCCACCGGGCTGGCGCTGATGCTCGCTATCGGCGTCCAGAACGTTCCCGAAGGGCTGGCAGTGTCGGTCGCGGCGATCAACGCCGGGCTGGGGCGGCGCTGGTACGCTGCCGTCGCCGGCATCCGGGCCGGCGTCGTCGAGATCCCGCTGGCCGTGTTCGGCGCCTACGCCGTGTCCATCGCGGCGCCGCTGCTACCCTACGCGATGGGCTTTGCCGCCGGCGGGATGCTGTTCGTCATCGGCGACGAGATCGTCCCCGAAACCCACTCCCATGGCTACGCTCGGGAAGCCACTTGGGGACTGATGATCGGCGCGGCCGTGATGCTCACGCTCGACGTCGTGCTGGCGGGGTGAGCGGCAGCACGCCAGCGTTAACAGCCCGGAGCGCCACGTTCGCCCGTGAAGCACCTCCCGAAGCACCTCCGGCCGCGGTGGCGGTACCTCGGGGTTGCCATCGAGGCGTGGCCGGACGCCGACATCGACCGCGACACGTTCCAGCGGGCGCTGTGGTACGCCGCCGGCAACCTGCTGGGGGACCCCGGGAGCGCGGACTGTGACCTCTCGGTCCTGCAATTCCACCTCGCGGATGGCGGGGGCGGGGCTATCGTCCGGGTGCGCCGCGACGAACTCGAACGCGGCCGGGCGGCGCTTGCCTGTCTCGACAGCGTGGACGGCCACCCGGTCCGGGTGAGCGTCCGGGGGGTCAGCGGCACCGTCCGGGCGTGTGAAGAAAGACATTTACCCGGTCCGCAGGTAGGTTTGAACCAGCACGCAGTCGCCGACGAGGGCGTCGAGGGCGTCCGGCGCGGGTCGCGCCTGGACGTCGACACCGACGACGGGTTCCTCGGGGCGACCCGCGAGGACTACCAGTAATGCAAGGCGCGAACCAACAGCAGGCGTACGACCGGGGTATCACCATCTTCTCCCCGGACGGCCGCCTCTACCAGGTCGAGTACGCCCGCGAGGCGGTCAAGCGGGGCACAGCAAGCATCGGCGTCCGCACGCCAGAGGGCGTGGTTCTGGTCGTCGACAAACCCGTCCGGTCGTCGCTGCTGGAGGGCACCAGCGTCGAAAAGCTCCACAAGGTCGACGACCACGTCGGTGTCGCCAGCGCCGGCCACGTCGCCGACGCCCGGCAGCTGATCGACTTCGCCCGCCAGCAGGCACAGGTCGAACAGCTCCGGTACGGTGAGCGGATCGGCGTCGAGACGCTCACCAAGCGCGTGACGGACAACATCCAGCAGTACACCCAGATCGGCGGGGCCCGTCCGTTCGGGGTGGCGCTCCTGGTCGGCGGCGTCGAGGACGGCACCCCGCGGCTGTACGAGACCGACCCCTCGGGCACTCCCTACGAATGGAAGGCGGTCGCGGTTGGCAACGAGCGCTCGGCCGTCGAGGACTACCTCGCGGATCACTACAAGGAAGAGATGAGTCTAGAGGATGGGATCGGGCTGGCGCTGGGCGCGCTGGCCGCGGTCGGCGACGATGGCCTGGACCCCGCGGGACTGGGTGTCGCCACTATCTCCGTCGAGACCGCTCAGTACCGGGAACTCGACCGCGACGAGATCCGCGAGCAGCTCGTCGCCAACGAACTGCTCGCGGAGGACGACGAGGACGATAACGGGGAAGACGGCGACGGCCTGCCGCCGGCCGAGGACTGACGCGGCAGAAACCCCTTTTAGTCGGCCGCCGTAGGGTCGGCCATGATTTCACTCGACGAAGCGGTGACCGCCCGTCTGGAGTCCCACGGCGCGCGCTTCGAGGTGCTCGTGGACCCGGACGCCGCCCTCGCCATCAAGCGCGGGGAGTTCGAGGGCGACCTCGAGGATGTCATCGCCGCCGAGGACGTGTTCGAGGACGCCTCCCGGGGCGACCGACCTGCGGAGGAGGACCTCGAGGAGGTGTTC
>CAZLOO010000156.1:0-5792 GCA_964561055.1 uncultured Halobacteriales archaeon | reverse complement strand
ACGACGTGTTCTTCCACATGGAGGACGTCGGCGGCGAGGATCTCACCGAGGGAACAGAGCTAGAGTTCGACATCGAACAGGCCCCCAAGGGCCCCCGCGCGACGAACGTCGTCCGCGTATAATCTGAACGGCAGGCGGTTTCTTTCGACGCTACAATCCCCGAGCCGCGGCGCTCTTCGGGCGCCGGGTTCTAGTCCGAGCGTGGACCTCAACCGCTTCGCAAGCGACGCGCCCGAGGACGACGCCCCGGCCGGCGGTCGGGTCTGCGTTGTTGCGACCCAGCCGGACACGTTCCAGCGGTGCCGCGAGGGGCTCTACCCCGCGCCCCGGTCGTACGACCGTACCCGCCGGCCGTTTGAGTTCATGGCGTTCTACCGCACCGCCCCGGTCTCGGCGGTCACCCACTACGCGCGGGTGACCGACCGCGTCGAACAAGAGCGCGGCGTCCCTGGCCCGATGGAGGCGGCCGACTGGGCGGCGACAATCGACCCGTTCACCGACGAGCGGGTGGTGGTCGTCTTCGAACTCGGCGAGCTCGTCCCCTTGGAGACGCCGGTCGAGAACGACCGCACCGGCGTCAGGGGAGCGTGGTACTGCACGGTCGCGGACCTCCGGGCGGCCGACCGGCTGTCGGAACTGGCCGAGCGCTCGACGGGCGTCTGAGCGACGGGCTGTCGGAGTGTGGCACGCGAAAGAACCGCGACCGCAGACTGTGTCGGAGTGTGGCACGCGAAAGAACCGCGACCGCAGACTGCTTAGTCCCCGCCCATGTCGCCGGGGAACGCATCTGCGGCTGTCTCGGCCGCCTGCTCCGTGCAGTAGAACTCCACGAAGCTGATGGCGTACGGCGCGACATACCCGGCGGTGACGCTGCCCTCATCGGCGGTCAGCTCCTGAACTTCTATCTCCTGGTCGGCCTTCACGACTGCTCAGACCGAACAGAACTCCGTCCCGAAGGGGGCCGAGACAGGCTCGTACATCTCGTCTTTCTTGGATTCGAAGCTCTCGAAGCTCACCAGCGAGCTGCCGCCATCCTCCAGCACGAAGTCGTAGGCGAGCAGCCGCCTTCCCCACCGGTCTCAACGCAATCGAACTCGTATTTCGCGAGGCGGCCGTCGATCTCACGCCTTTCGCAGGTCTCGTCGACTGATTCGCCAACGGTCGTGTCGCCGAAACCGTAGGCGTACCGCTGGCCGTCGAGGTACATCTCGAAGCCGGTCCCCTGAGTGCCAGCCGTCTTGTCAACGACGACAATCTCGTCGCGGGTGGTGTTCGAGCCCACTAAGTCGCAGGCGTCGACGTCCCGGACCGCCAGCCCGGTGAAGAAGTCACCAGTCCGAGCGACGAGAGTCGCCTGCTCGAACGACCCGCTGGTGCTGTCGAAGCCGACGGTATACAGCTCCCAGCTGCTGCTGGAGTATAGATACAGCGTCCCCGTGGTGTCGAACGCGACGTCCGCGCCCTGGATGTTGGCGCCGGAGATGGTGACGTACTCGGTTGCCGTAGGACCACTCAGGTCGACAGTATACAGCTTGTTGGTGTCCTGGCTGGCGACATACAGGGTGCCGTCCAGCGAGAACGACGCCAGCACGACCACGTCCGGCAGGCCGCTGATCACGCCTCGTCGTTGAACGTGTCGGTGGTCACGTCGTAGGTGCCGAGGTGTCTGCTGATCTTGTCGACAATGTAGACTGTCGTGCCGTTGAGACTGGCTGCGGTGGCGTCAACTTAGTTGAGGTCGCTGTCGCTGAGGTCGGCAAGCAGAGTCTGGTTTGTTTGGCCCGTGCTCCCGTCCAGCTCCACGCTGTACAGTCTCGTGAGGAAGCTACCACCGCTGTTGTCTCCGCCGGAGTCGGTTAGATGGAGGGTCTCGATGCTGTTGGGCGCCGCGGCCGCAGCGCCGACGAACGTCATGATGGCGAGGCCGGCGAACGCGAGCATGCCGGCGCCGCGTAGCACCGTCCGCCAGGTGGTCTGGGTACTGCCGTCGCTGGTTGTTGGCGTGTGGCTTATACTGTTGCTGGCTGACTCGTCCACGGGTGCCGCGACCGGTCAGGTCTATGCCACCAGTCGACGTATCAAGACATAACGATAGACGACCGTCCCGGGACGGTTCAGAACCGTTCGTGACTCTTTCGGGGCTGCAGGCCCGTCCTACCATGCGACAGTCTCACTCCGCCGAGCGGTCCGCGTCAGTCGATGTGGCCTTCGCGGCGGAGCTGGTCGGCGTCCTGGCCGCTGTAGCGCCACTCGATATTCGCCTTCTCGTCCTGCCAGTCCCACGGCTCTACAAGGACGACGTCGCCCTCGTTGATCCAGGTGCGGTACTTCATCCGACCGGGGATGCGGCCCATCCGGTTCTTGCCGTCCTCGCACTGCACCCGAACATGGTTGCCGCCGTTGTGCTCTGTCACCACTGCGAACAGTTCGTCGTCGTTTGGCATGCGGAGGTTCCGCCGCCCTGACTCCTCGCTCATACCGCCCGTAGGCGCCCGACCCGTATAAGTCGTCTCAAAGCCGCGGTACCGCGGGACACGGTTCACTTGAGCACGCCCCGGCAGCGCTCGCCACGGCGCTCGACGGTAAAGCCCACTGCCTCGTAGAATGACGCCACCGTGGGCCGGAACTCTGCGACGAGCCGTCCGCGCTCCTCTCCGGCCGCCCGCACCAGTGCTGTCCCGACCCCCTCGCGCCGACGCGCCGGCCGGACGGCGACGCTGTCGATTCGCTCTCCGTCCAAGACGAGCGTCCCTGCAAGCGGCCGCTGGGCCGCCGCTGCGACCAGCACGTCTCCGTTCTCAACGCTCTCGCGCACTTCGTGGGGGTCCACCTCCAGCAGCGCCCGCTCCAGCAGCCCTATGACGGCGATGGTCTCCTCCGGCGTGGCCGGGCGGATCTTCATCCCCCGGACACCAGCTGGAGCACCCGTACTCTGTCCGTTTCGACGGGGGCATCCTCGGGGACCGGGCGACCGTTGACAAGCACGGTCGCCTCGTGTTCGCTGAGGCCGACCGCCCGCAGCAGGTCGCCGTACGTCGGTGACGGCAGCGATAGGTCGTGGTGCTCCCCGCCGACCACCTCGACTGTCACCTCCATACTGGCTTCTGCGCCCGGCGGGGTTTGAGTGGTGCGGTCAAGCCTGCTCGGACGCCCGGTACCAGTCCACGCCGCCTAGCGCCAGCGCGCCGACGCCCAGTGCCGTCACGACCAGCCACACCCCCCCACCGACCAGCGGAAGCTCAACGAGGATGCCGACCAGCACTAGCCCCACCGCCAGCGGGGCGTACTTGTTGTCGATGTCGGTGTAGGTCAGCAGGTAGGCGCCGACGGCGATGCGAGCGTACACGGTGCCGACCCACAGCAGCGCGACCAGCGCCAATAGCGCGACCAGCGCCAGCGGTAGACCGACGAGCGTTATCGCCAGCAGCGCCGCCGCCAGCGGCACCGCCAGCCCGACCGCGACTCCCGCTGCGCCGCTGACGACCGGTGACTCGACCACGCGGTCAGCGACACGGGTGGAGGCGTTCGGGAGGAGGGCGAGCAACAGTAGACCCAGCAAGGCGTTCGCGAGGAGGGCATAGATGGTGCCGACGACCGGCGGTAGCCCCAATGACGGGAGCAGCGACAGATCGCTTGCCTGCTGGACGTTGCCGTCCACCTGACCGCCCTCGTCGATCAGTTCGGCGTCGTAGGTGAGGCTGCCGCGTATCCGGGCACTCTCCGAAAGCGTGAGCGTGTCCGCGCCGACGTTGGCGTCGTCGCCGACCTCACCAGCGATGCGGACGTCACCGCCGAAGGCGCCGAACACACCCTCGACGGTGCCGGTCTCGGCCAGTTCAGTGGAGCCAGCGTTGCTGACGACGCTCCCGGTAACGGTGCCGCCGATGCGGACGCTGCCGGCGTACGCCCGCAGTTCCCCGTCGACCGTGCCCCCTTGTTCGATGACGACGCTCCCGGCGTAGGCCTCCAGGTTCCCTTCGACGGTCCCCCTGACGATGACGGTGCCTGCGAACGTCCGGAAGCCGTCGACGGTCTGCCCCTCTTGAACGACGATCGTCCCGCCGACGCGCTGTTGTTGTGCGGCCGCGGTGCCGGCGAACAGGCTCACTACGAGCAACACGGCCAGCAGTCCGGCGAGAGCTCTGCGCATACGCCGACCCCCCCGCGGCTGAGATATAGGCTTGGTGGTACGTCGCGAGCTCAGGAGGTGAGATCGATCTCCTCGACGACCGACGGGGAGTCGTTCGCGGGGCTGTTCACCGCCGTCGACACCGGGTACGCCCGCAGGGCGTCTGCCGGGGTGGGCGCTATCTCCTCAACGGGTGCGCCCTCCAGCCACGCCCGCTCCTCATCGGGCGAGAGGATGACGCTCATCCGGTGGTGGTACTCCGCCAGAAAGTCGTTGGGCTCCCGGGTGAGTATCGTGAACGTCGTCACCGGCTCCGCGGTTGAGGGGTCGCTGCCGGCGAATTCCCCGAGTCCAGTCTGTGTCGTCTCCGGAGTCCAGGTCTCCCACAACCCTGCCATTGCGAACGGCTTCTCGTCCTCGCCAACCATCGTGAATCGGTAAGGCTGCTTTCCTCCCTCGCGCTCGGCCCACTCGTAGAATCCGTCGGCGAGCACTAGACAGCGCCGAGACGCGTAGGCCTCCCGAAACGTGGGCTTCTCGGCGGCGGTCTCGGCCCGGGCGTTGATGAGGCCGTCCTCTTCGCTCCCCCATTCCGGTATCAGACCCCAGCGCGCAGAACGGATCTCGTCGGGTGCCTCGTCGAGTATCACTGGGAGGTCTTGGCTTGGGGCGGCGTTATACCGCGGCTCGTACTCCTCAACGAACGTCGCCCCGAACCGCTGTTCGATGGTGGCCTGCGGGACAAACAGGCTGTAGCGGCCGCACATACGACAGGGTGGCACTGGGTGGCGATAAAGCCGACGCCCGCGCTGCCGCCGGAGCCATAGGAGTGGGGGACCTACCAACGGTATGGACAAGAATGAGGACGTTGAGCGAGTGCCACTTGCGGAGTTTGACCACGTCGTCGGAGCGCTCGAGCGGTTCGCCGGGAGTGTCTCTGTCGAAGACGGTTGTGCTCGGGCGACGATGGGGAGCGCGACCCTTGAGCTGTGCCGCGACGGCCGGCTGACGGGCGCGATGCCACTCCACGAGTTCGAGGGTGGTGTCGACGCGGTGGTGTTCGACCACGCGGCCGGCGAGCTCCGGGTCGAGGAGGAGGGCATGGCGTACACGTTCCGCCGGCCGCGAAGTTAAACCGCACCGTGCCGTAGGCGCCACCGTGACCGAGGAGCCGTCGTTCGACATCCCTGGGCGGCCTGAGCGCTGCTACACGCACACTACAGTGGAGTACGACGGCGAGGTAGTGTTCCGGCTGTCTCCCCCAGAGGGGTGTGATCCAGCGGCGACGGTGGAGAGTGTCCTGAGCGAGGGTCCCTACCAGATCGGGGAGTTCCACGACCTGCCGATGCGGCTCGTCCTAGTGCGTGACGAGGCGCTGTCAGACACGTTCCGGCTGGTCGTCCGGAACGATCGGGTGGAACTACGGGTGCTGCCGGCCACCGAGGGTCCAGGACTGCGAGCGATCTACGATCGACTCGTCGACGCGACCGGGGACGAGTGGTCTGTTGAGCGACGGGTGGACCTGGGTTAGCGGTGACGCCACCAGGGATTGCCGACTACGCCATACGGAGCCCGAAACGGATTAAACTGCCCGGCCGCAGGACGGTATATGACCGCCTCGCGCGTCGTGGAACTGGAGGGGCACATCATCGACTCCGGGATG
>CAZLOO010000155.1:0-5802 GCA_964561055.1 uncultured Halobacteriales archaeon | reverse complement strand
CCCTCGGCCTATTCCTTACGAAGGAATCGCTCTGCCAGCTGAGCTACACCGGCGCCATTAGGAACGACTGGCATAAGCAGAATAAGCCTTCCGGAGTGTTCTCACCCGCGACTGTACACTGTGGTGTCCGGATTGAAATCCTTCCAGGCGCCCCAGAACATGGGTGACCGTTCCACCACGCTCTCCAGTTGCCGGCCGGCGAACGGCCCGTTGACCGCCTCGCCGGTGGCCCGCCGCCAGCGTGACCCGCCGGCCGCGAGGTGGCGGTCACCGTCGGCCGCGAACTCCAATGTCTGGCCCTCAACCTGGCGGTCGTAGGCGACCAGCGTGTTGCCGGGCGCGAGCGCGACCACCACCGGCATGTCGCCGACAGTGTCGTTTACCGGCCCCTCGCGCACCGCGGCGTAGGGATATGCCCGCGCGGCATCGCCATCCACCACGCCAACCACGAACGTCCGGCTTCCGAGGCCGTCGCTGCCGTCGTCGTAGCCGATGAGCTGTTTCCGCTTCTCGTGGCCGTACTTCGATCGACCGTAGTCAGCCACCGGCTCGTAGCCGTCGACGGTCCTTGAGATCGGCGGCGGCAACAACACACGGGTGTCCGGATGTGTCTCGCGCCAGGCGTGCCAGGCGGTGAGCGAGGAGGGAATCAGGGTGAACTGCTCGCCGGTGCGGGGTCCACGGATAGCTGTCGCGAGGATCTGGCTCCAGAGACTCCCCGTGGGGCGGTCGTACAGGACCAGGTCCCCCCGCCAGAGCTTCCCGGAGACGCCGAAGACGGCCGGCTCGCCGGCGACGGTGCGCTCGGCGACGACGGCGCTGCCACAGAGCGGGCAGTACGTGACCAGCAGTGGTCCGCCAAGGTGGTCGTTCACCACTTCGTGCCAATTGAGCACCGCCAGCGGGTACGCCCGAGCCTCGCCGGCGCGCTTGACGCCGACTACCGGCGACTCGGGGCGGAGCCGAGGTCGCTCCTCGAAGCGGTCGACAACGGGCACCTCGCTCCAGTCGTCCCCAAACGCGGGGCCGGTGATGGCGGGGATTGCGTCCGCCGGCAGGGGCGAGCGGAACTCCGAGACCGGCACCGGCAGCGACACGTCGCCGACGCTGGTTCGGACCGGTGTCGGCGTGTCCGTAGCCGTTCCCGGGGTGTCGGCCTCGCGGCCGGTGCCTGCACAGCCGGCGAGCGCCGCGAAGGTGGCCGCGCTCGCAAGGAACCGTCGCCGGCGCATAGGGGAAGCACGCTCTCATTCCTCAAAGTCGCTCCGCGCCGGCGCGCGATCGGGACACGACCGCTACCGCTCCAGCAGCACGTCCAGACAGACGTTCTCCGTCCCTGGGGAGTATGATCGCACCCGGCGGCGTGCGGTCACGGTCACCTCGTATCTCTCGGCGGCAGCCCGTATCGCCTCCTCGCCGGCGGAGAAGGGGTCCTCGGCCCGCTGGATGTCGTAGTAGTGGAGCACGCAGCGGTCTCCCGCGAGCTGGACGGCGTCGCCGAGAAAGTCGTCCGCGCTGTGGGGGAGGTTCATGACGACCCGGCTCGCCCAGCCGTCGTAGTCCCCGTCAGCGACCACTTCGCGGACGTCGCCGTGGATGGCCGTAACCCGGTCAGCGACGCCGTTTCGCTCGGCGTTCTCTCGGAGCAGTTCGACCGCCCGATTGTTGAGGTCGACGCCGACAGCATCGGCGCCGCTGGCGGCAGCTGGGATCACGAACGGGCCGACGCCGGCGAACATGTCGAACACGCGTTCGCCGGCCGACACCTGCTTGACGACCCTGTGGCGCTCGGTCGCCAGCCGCGGGGAGAAGAACACCTCCGCCAGATCCAGCGCGTATTCGAAGCCGTACTCCCGGTGGACTGTCGCCGTGTCGCCAGCCAGCACCTCCCAATCCCTGACCCGTAGATCGCCGCGTATCTCTGAGGCGCGGTTGAGGACACTCGATACCGGGAGGTCACACGCCACCAGCGCGTCCGCCATCTCCCGGGCTCGTTCGGGGTCGTCTTCGTCGATGATCGCGATGTCACCCAGCCGTTCGTAGGACGGCGGAACTTCGAGCAGGTCAGATGGGAGGGTCTGGCTCTCGCGAGCGGGCATCGGTCGCTCGACGGTGTCGTACCCGCCGGGCGGGCTGGTAACGGGAATAAAAACGGCGCCCTCCTCGGCGACGATTTGGTAGGCATCGTTAACGAGCCCCCGTTCGCGAAGAGCGGAGCGGGTTTGCTCCCCCTGTTCGCGGGGGACACGGACACAGAGAACGGGGGGGTCGGCCACGCCCTACAGTTCGACGCCGCTCGGGATTAGGCTATGCTGGCGCAGCAGGTCGCCGTCGCGGTTGTACACGAGGAACGTGGACTTCTCGTGGGCCAACGCCTCGCGGCCGTTAACCGTCACCACCAGTCGGTAGCGACCGTCGTCGACCTCGCGGGCGGCCTCGATGAGCCGCCGGATCGTTTCGACGCCCGCGTTGCACTCCAGCAGGAACTCCCCAGTGATGCGGTTGGTGACGGCGAGCACCCCCTCGGCGTCGGGCGCGTACTCCTGGCCCTGGAGTCGGTAGGCTACATCCACCTGTCGCGGGGAGAGCGGCGCTCCCGCGTCGTCGGTTAGGCGGTCCTCGAACCCCTCGGCGGGACCGTCGTAGCCTACCCTGGCCTCGGGTTCCTCCGGGCCGGTTGCGATCTCCAGCGTGAAGTAGTCGCGCCTCATCTGACTCCGACTACGTGGCGGCCGCTGATGAACGTAACGCCCTCCACCTACTCCGCCTGGACGGCGCCGACCAGCGCACCGACGAGAACCACCTCATCGCCGAGGGCGGTCGGCGCCATCGTCGGCGCATCGATGGTCACCTGGCCCGGGAGCCGCTGGCGCACCGGCTCCACCACCGCCTCGGGATTGTTCAGCGCTACGGCGCCGCCGACCGCCACGTGGGTCGGCCCGAACGACTGGACTAAGTTCGCCACGCCGACCGTGTTCCACTGGGCGAGATGTTCGATGACCACGGCGGCGAGGTCGTCCTCCGGTGTGGCGAAGACGTCCGCCGCGGTGAACTCTTCCTCACCGACGGACAGGTCGGTCTCGGTCCCTTCACTGTGAAGGTAGCCGGCGTAGTGGGGGATGTTCCCCCCGCTACAGTATGCCTCCCAGTGGCCGGCCCCTCCACACCCACACTCCATTCGCCGCTCGGCGTCCACCGTTGTGTGGCCAACCTCGCCAGCGTTACCTCCGTTGCCGGAGAGCAGACAGCCGTCCACGATGACCCCGGCCCCAATGCCGGTCGAGATAGTGAGGTATGCGACGTTCTCCAGATTGGTATCGGCAGCGTACCGCTCAGCTCGGACGCCGGCGTCGGCGTCGTTACGGAAGTCGATGCGGTCGGTTTCGAGCAGGTCACGGAGCGGCCCGACGATGGGGATGCGCTCAGCCGCGACGTTTGCCGGCCGAACGATCGCACCGGCCTCGCGGTCGATGGGGCCGAACGAGCCGACGCCGGCGGCCGCTATTTCCTCTACGCCGACGCCAGCGTCCGCACACGCTGCCCGGACTGTCTCCAGCAGTGCCGCCGAGACGGCCCTGCCGTCCGCATTCGGCGTGGGTCTCTCGCCCCGGCCGAGCACCGTCTCCGGGTCCGTCGCGACCGCCGCCCGGAGGCGGGTTGCCCCGGCATCCACGCCCAGATAGTAGCTCACGGTCGCCCCACTGACCGGCGGGTAATAAGCCCACGGCTCCGCCGGTCCGCACCGGCAGGTTTTAGCCCCGGTCGCACCGTCCCACCGGCATGTCCAACGACGAGTTCCGGACCGAACGGGACAGCCTCGGCGAGGTCCGCGTTCCGGCCGACGCCTACTGGGGTGCACAGACACAGCGCGCGGTCGAGAACTTCCCAATCTCCGGGATAACGTTCTCCCGCCGGTTCGTGCAGGCGCTAGGCATCGTAAAGAAAGCCGCCGCCCGTGCGAACCGAGACCTAGGGCATCTCGATGCAGAGACCGCCGGGCACATCATTACGGCCGCTGACGAGGTAATTGCTGGCGAGCACGACGACCAGTTTCCTGTGGACGTGTTCCAGACCGGCTCGGGGACCTCCTCGAACATGAACGCAAATGAGGTAATCGCCAACCGGGCGACGGAGCTAGCGGGCGGCGCCCTCGGCTCACGGGTGATCCACCCCAACGATCACGTCAACTTCGGACAGTCCTCGAACGACGTGATTCCGACCGCAATGCACGTCGCCAGTCTTGAAGCGGTGGAGCGAGACCTCATCCCGGGCCTGGAGACCCTGGAGTCGGAGTTGGCGGCGAAGGCAAAGGCGTTCGACGGCGTGGTGAAGACGGGCCGCACCCACCTCCAGGACGCTACCCCGGTCCGGATGGAACAAGTGTTCGGGGGCTATCGGACCCAAATCGCGAAGGGTATCAGACGGGTCGAGGGGATTGAGGACGCCCTCTCCGAACTCGCACTCGGCGGAACCGCCGTCGGGACCGGCCTGAACACCGACCCGAAGTTCCCGGGGCTCGCGGCCGAATACATCGCCGAGGAGACCGATCTTCCGTTCCGGGAGGCGGAGAACCACTTCGAGGCACAGGCCGCCCACGATGCAATGGGGGAGGCTCACGGTGCGTTGCGGACCGTGGCTGGCTCGCTGGACAAGATCGCCGACGACCTTCGGCTGCTGGCGAGCGGTCCGCGCAACGGAATCGGCGAGATTGACCAGCCGGAGAACCAGCCCGGCTCCAGCATCATGCCGGGAAAGGTCAACCCCGTCGTCGCGGAGGCGGTCAACCAGGTCCACACACAGGTGGTCGGCAACGACGCCGCCGTGAGCGCCGGCGCCGCTGGGGGACAACTTGAGCTGAACCTCTACAAGCCGGTGCTGGCGTACAATTTCCTCCAGAGCGCCGACCTGTTAGCCAACGCCGCGGCGACCTTCGGCGAACGGTTCGTCGCCCGGCTGGAGGTCGACGCGGAGACCTGCAAGCGGCAGGTCGAGCAGTCGATGGCGCTGGCGACGGCACTCAACCCTTCCATTGGCTATGATCGAGCCGCCGAGGTGGCCAAGGAGGCACTGAATCAGGGCCTCACGGTCCGGGAGGTGGTGATCGAGAAGGGGTATCTCACCCCCGAGGAGGCCGACGAGGTGCTCGACCCCGCCCGGATGACCGAGCCGGGCATCCTCGACGAGGACTGAGCTACCGGGTCGCCGCTCGGGCCGCGGGGTACCAGTCCGGTACGTCCACGGCTGTCCGACCAAGACCGGTGTAGCGCCATCGGATCTTTACCGCCTGGCCATCGCTGTCCCTTGGCTCGTAGCTCACCTGGAACTCGCGGACAAGCCCCTCAGGGGTCACGAGTGCGACTACGCGGTAGGTGTCTCTGTCCTCGACGCGTCTGGAGCCGCGGCCGACCAATCGGAACAGCGTCTCACCACCCCGCTGAATCCGGCTGACGGTCGCGTTCTCAACCGCGAGATACTGGGTGAGCAGGCGCTCGGCGGCCTCTTCGTACATCCCCTCGTCGCCGCTGTACCGCTTGACCGGCGTCCGTCGGTAGTTGACGCTGCCGTCGTCGACCGTACGGCTGTAGCGGTAGCGTCCATCCGCGTACACCAGCGTCCGGCGGTCGATGACTCCGGAGCGCCGGCGAATCTGACGGAGCAGTGATCCGTTGTAGCGGACTGGACCGGCCCGCCGGACGGCCGTGCGCCGGACGTTGACGGTTCGTGGGCTGTAGCGTACCTCCGTCAGCGTCCACTCGTACGAGCGGTTGCCGATGGCATCGGCGTGGGCCTGTGCCACCCGGC
>CAZLOO010000154.1:0-5832 GCA_964561055.1 uncultured Halobacteriales archaeon | reverse complement strand
CCGCGCTGGTGACCATCGCCCCGGCGGCCAGCCCGTACCCCCACACGAGGCGGGTAGGGCTGGCGCTCCCGCGGGCGCCGGGGACAGCGGCCAGCGACATCGCGAGGAACGCCGCCCAGGAGATCGTCAGCACCTTCCATAGGCCGGCAGCGGCCGCCAGCGCCGAGAGCATGGCGAACAGGGCTGTCGCCGCGACGCCGACCAGCGACGGTCGCCCGCCGTCGACACTGACGACGGCCTTTACTAGCCCCATCGCTATTAACTCTCGATGCTGAGTTAATAAGGCCTCGGATGCGGCTCAGCGGGTGGCGGTCTTCCACTCTCGAATGCCCGTGACCGCGCCGTTGAGGTCGGCGGGGTCGGCCTCCGTGGCGGCCCACAGCGCGATACCGGCCACGTCGGCCGGGTCACGGCCCTTCTCGGTGTTGTCGGTGAGTTCTGTCGAGAGGAAACCCATATCCAGCACGCCGACAGTTGCGTCCAACTCCGCTGCGAACTGGCGGGCGACAGCCTCGGCGCCAGCCTTCGAGACCGCGTAGGACCCGAAACCCGCCCGAGCGTCCCGGGCGACGCCGCCCGAGGGGACGAACACCCGCGCACCCCCGTTGAGGTGAGGCACCGCCTCGCTGACGGTCGCGAACACCCCGCGGACGTTCGTCCGGAGATGGTCGTCGAAGCGGCTGTACGGCTCCTCGGCCAGCGGGGTGTCCCCGGGGTGCCCGTGATAGACGCCGGCGTTGGCGAATAGCAGGTCGATTCCCGGATTCGGGCCGCTGCGGGCCGCAGTCTCGGCGAACCGCTCCATGTCGAACTCGTCGCGGACGTCCGCTCGCTGGACCGTGCAGCCGGCCTCTTTGAGCTCCGTCAGCTGCTCTTCCCCGCGGGCGCAGGCGACAACGTGGGCACCCTTCGCGGCGAGCAAGTCGGCGATTTCCCGTCCGAGCCCCCGCGACGCTCCCGTGACGACGGCGGTCTTCCCGTCCATACTCGGTAGTGGCGCGGCCGGTTGATAAATATGCGAGCGCGTAAACATGCGGTCCCATACCCCCAGTCTTCAGTCGGGGAGCGAGCGGACAGTGGTCTGCGCATACACTGTTCCATGATGAGCGGGGATTTCATTCGCTTTCCCTTTCACCTCCACCTCCGGATAGCAGAGCGTTACGACGACTCCAGCCAATACAAACGGACGGCAGAATACATACAGTGATGAAAACGTTAGCATTGCAACTCACCTACCGGGCACAAGGGGCACGAACTCCGCGAGACGAGTAACGCATATCAGAAGGCGCTCGAGGCTACGGTTGATGCTACCTGCACCATCCAATCCGCCGCCAACAACGTAGTGGCCGAGTCCGATCTATCAGGATACAGGAACATCCCCTCAAGCAGTACGTCCCGCGGCTCCGCGACGGCAACTCCGAAGTCGACGAATCTCACGATCTCGATAATCAGCCAGTGAAGTTCACTCATGACGGTGTCAGACTCGCCCATAAGCCACAGAACCACTACGAGTGGTACGTTAAAGTCCCCCACGTCGAGGACTACCACCTCTGGCTACCTGCCGTCACAACTCTTGAGCACAATCCCTGGCTGGAGGCGTTGTACGCCGGGGACGCCGAGATGGGTGAATGTCGGCTCCTGAAACGTGACGGTTCGTGGTGTCTCCACGCTACCGCGACCCGCGAGATCACCATTCAGTCGGCGACTGACTCTGACTGGGAGCCGGTCGGGCTGGACATCGGTGACGATGCACTCGCTACGGTGTGTCACGGGGACCGAGCGCGGTACCCAGACCACTCCCAACATCTACAGCGATGAAGCATCGCAGGTGAGCCGGCTTCGCAAGACGTACTTCACGGTCGCGCGCCGTCTCCAACGGCGCGATAGCGAGCGAATTATCGAGACGTACGGCGACAGCCTGTGGGACCCGTACCGATCACATCATCCACCGTATCTCCCGAGCGGTGGTTGACCGTGCCCAACAGACCGATCACCCCGTGCTGGTGCCGGCGAACCTCCAGTACGTCCGCGAGAACCCACTTGGAGCGTGACCCCCCGCCTGGCAACGGGTGGACCGAATGCGTCTCGGAAATTGAAGGGTCGTTACGGCGCCACATTCCGTGGCGGAATTCCACGATATTCACGCTACAGCGGAGGTCAAGGCCGTTTCTCCTCGAGTGGACGAGGGCTGTGACGCCACGCGGATAACGGGTCGCGCCCGGTGCGCGACGACAATCGGACAAAGGATAAGAGCCTGCCCCGTGTATATCCGCCTATCCGGCATGGTCGACGATTCGCAGCTCGAGCAGAGCAAGGCCATCCACAAGCGGACCGGGACGACCTTCTACTTCGCTACCCGCCTGCTCCCCGATCGGGTCCGCAGGGCCACCTACGTGCTGTACGCGTTCTTTCGGGTCGCCGATGAGGTGGTCGACAGCGACGTCGACCTGAATCCCGCCGAGCAGCGCGAGCGTCTCGAAGAAATCCGCGAGCAGGCGCTGGGTCGCGAGGAGGGGAACGACCCCGTGCTGTCGGCTTTCGCGGAGTTTCGTGAGGAGACCGGCATCGACCCCGACGAGGTCGACGTATTCATCGACGCAATGCTCACCGATATCGACAAAAGCCGCTATGAGACGTACGACGAACTTGAGACGTACATGCGCGGCTCCGCGGCCGCCGTTGGGGAGATGATGACCGCCGTGATGGCCCCCGAGGAGTACGAGGAGGCCCGCCCGCCGGCCCGAGCGCTGGGCGAGGCGTTCCAGCTGACGAACTTCCTTCGGGACGTCGGCGAGGACATCCGCGACCGAGGGCGGATTTACCTCCCGCTGACCTCGATGGCCGAACACGGGGTGACCGAGGAGCAGATACAGCGCTCGGAGGTCGACGAGAACTTCCGATCGCTGATGGAGGCTGAACTCCGACGAGCTGAGGGGCTGTACCGCAAGGGGGTCGCCGGCATCAAGTTCCTCCCTGCAGACTGCCAGTTCGCGGTGCTGCTCGCGGCAGTACTGTACGCTGACCACCATCGGCTCATCCGCGAGCGTGACTACGACGTGCTCACGGAGACCCCGGAGCTGAGCACGCTACGCAAGAGCTACCTTGTCGTCAAGACGCGGGCGTACTGGGCGCTGAACAAGGATCCTGAGGCGGTGTTCGCGAAGGTAAGCGCCGTCCCTTCGACGACAGACCGGCGCCACGACCCGGGTCACTCCGAGCCACAGCCGGTGCAGTAGTCTGGGTACGCCCTGCCGCCGGTCATCGAGAAACCGCCGCTTAGTCCCGGTCCGGGATCTCAGCGCCTGTAATCTCGAACCGCGCCCGGCCTTGGTCGCTCCCCACGAGGGCGACCCTCAGCCGTAGCCCCCGGCAATCGAGGAGACGAGCGCCAACCCGAACCCGGTGCCATCCCGGATCCTGGAGTAGCCCTGAGAGAACACCTCGTCGGAGTCTCTCTTTAGTATCCCTGGTCCGTTGTCTTTACTATAGAACTCGTCCGGGAGGTCCAAGGGTCACCGTCACGCCGCCACTCACGGAACCAACGGTGTTGTGCACCAGGCTCTCCAGCGGCTGCCGGAACCGGCCAGGGTCCACATTGACCGTCAGCCCGGTGTCGACAACGAGTGTCGCCTCGCCGGTGTACACCAGGAATGGTAGCCGCGGGGTGGTCTCGCGGACGGTCTCGAGGAACTCGGGGGCGTTCTCCCCAGGCATGTCATAGTCCGAGACGACACAGCCGAACGACGTCCCGGCGAGCAGTCCCCTCCGCTTGGCGGTGCTGGTTGCGGTGGTGACACGTAGCGAGCGGAAGCCCACTCCTTCAGGGGGGAGGATGTCAAATCGAAGCGGTCGTTCTCCCACTCGAGTAGTTGGGCGGTCAGGTCGATGAAGCCGGCGTCGTCATCCACGTGGAGGATCTCGATAGCGCCGACGCCCATCACCACCCGAAGTGGACTGCGTCGCCGGGAGCCAGTCCGAACGCCTCGTTTCCGCGCCCGTCATTGACATCACACTCGACGTTGCCGTGGCTGCCGACGGTGACCAGCCGCTTGCCCTTCTCGACGGCCGCGAAGGAGTGCCCCACCGGCACCTCCTCACTGTTCACCGTCACGCTGTCGACGTCCGGGAGCGCCTCCCCGGGAATATTAGTGATGCAGTTGCCGAAACCGTCGACGACCAGGACCTCGCCCGTAGCGCCGTCCGCCCTGACCTCCGGCTCCGGGAGCCGTAGTTGCTCGTACTCCCCGGTCGGGCCCACGGGGTCGAGGCCCCCGACGGCGTCGACGCCGGCGTCGTGGACAGCGATCGCGGCAGGCGCGAACACGTCCCGACCGTGGAAAGTGGCGCTGGCGGGGTCATCATAACGCCACTCGAAGATCTGGATGTCGTCACCGCCCGCAAGCGTCCGCGCCGGTGGGAGCAGGAGGCCGTTATCCGGCCCCACGAGGGCGTGCTCGCCGGCGCGGACGACCAGCGCCGCCCGGTCCGTACCGACGCCGGGGTCGACGACACAGCAGTGGACCGCCGGCGGGAATTCCGGTAGGAGGAACGCGAGCCAGAACGCCCCGGCGCGGACGTCGCCGCGGGGCAGGGCGTGGGTCACGTCGACAGGCTCGGCGCCGGCGCGGTAGACCACCCCGCGCATCGCCGCGGGGTAGTGGTCGCCGAAGTCGGAGGCAAAGGTTATCACGTGGCGTCGGAGTCAGCGACCGCTCGGACCCGGTCGACCCCGTCAATCTCGTGCATCACGTCGACGACGGGCGCCGGCACCAAGTCCTGCCAGTCTCCGTCCCTGATCATCCGCTCACGTATCTCCGCGCCCTCGAACTCCTCGCGGCGCACCATCGGGGAGGTGCGCACCTCGACGCCGGCCTCCTCGAACAGCCGTATCACGAGCGGGTTGTTCGAGTACGCCACCGCGAACGGCGGACACATCGACTGGACGTGGCTCACCCAGACGGAGTTGCGGTTGAGGTCCTCGATGGGGACGGTGTAGCTGACGATGTCGAACTCCGTCAGGGACTTGGCTATCATGGTGATCCGCTCGCCGGCGGTGAACGGGTCGTGTGGGGTGTGTGACTGGTCGGCGCTGCCGACCCCAACGACCAGCTCGTCCACGTCCTCGACGATGCGGGACACCATGGTGTGGTGGCCAGCGTGGTACGGCTGGAATCGGCCGATATAGAACCCGCGCATACCCGCCCATCCGGGGCCGGCGAGATAAGCCCACCGGGAGTCATGAACGCGCCGAGAGCGGCTCCTTCGGGCAGTTTGGGTCGTGTGTCATGCCTCCCCACGGGGAGAAAGTATATGAGTTAACGACCCCTCGTAACTAGTGACGAAACCGTTCTATGAGCAAAGACACATCAGAGGAAACGCTACCGGAGCCCGACCGCGAGCGGTCGGATCCGGGGGGTGAGCTCGACGAGCTCGGTCGCGATGTCGACACCGACATGGAGGTCGACGAGAACGCGACGGACGACCTGCTCGGTGGGCTCCAGATCGACACGACCGCCGACATCGAGGTCCCCGACCGGCTGGTCGATCAGGTGATCGGCCAGGACCACGCCCGCGACATCGTATTGAAGGCGGCCAAACAGCGCCGCCATGTTATGATGATCGGGTCGCCCGGGACCGGGAAGTCGATGCTGGCGAAGGCGATGAGCCAGCTCCTCCCGCGAGAGGAGCTCCAAGACGTGCTCGTCTACCACAACCCGGACGACGGCAACGAGCCGAAGGTCCGGACGGTGCCGGCCGGCAAGGGCGAGCAGATCATCGACGCCCACAAGGAGGAGGCCCGCAAGCGCAACCAGATGCGCTCGTTCCTGATGT
>CAZLOO010000153.1:0-5841 GCA_964561055.1 uncultured Halobacteriales archaeon | reverse complement strand
ATCCCGGCGCCGAACGCCAGGAAGTTCAGCAGGCTCCCGACGGGGTCGGTGAACAACAGCGCCCGCCCGAGGAAGACCGCAATAAAGGCCGGGTTACAGGGGAGCACGATCGCACCGAAAAACAAGCCATATCCCAGCGCCGATAGTCGTGGTCGGCTTGACCGGGGGGGTTCGACCGTCGGGAGGTGTCGTTCCAGTTCCACGCCGGCGATTAAAAACAGGCTCCCTGCCCCGAGGAGAGCGAAAGCAACTGGCGACACGGCTTGAATCACCCGGGTCAGCGACGTGCCGAGCAGCGTCGAGAACACCAGCCCGATCGCGAACATGAACCCGACGACGCCGACGGCGACCAGGGCGCCGAGTTGCCGGACGGACGCGTCTGAGTCGGGACGGTTTGAGAGGAAGGCCAGAAAGCCGGGATACAGCGGTAGCACGCAGACAGCGCCTAGCGGCGTCGCCAGTCCGAGTCCGAACGATTCGATGACGTCCGCGAGCAACATACAGTCAGCAGGCCTGAAGACTCTCGGCGAGAGTCTCGACGGACTTCACCCGGCTCTGCAGGAGCGTTGCGGAGTCGGCACACACCCGGATTACGGGCGCGCTCGGGGGATTGAGGGCGGTGGTACCGAACGTCGTTTTCAGGCTCTCGCTAACCGACGGCGACGCGACCGCGAACGGCCAGTCGAACTCCTCGGACCTGGCGTGCTCTCGAACAGCGTCGGCGTCCTCGTTGGGATCGACGTTGAGGCTGACGGCGGTGACATCATCACGCTGGGTCAACAGTTTGCGGATGTTCCGTGACTGACGGGCACATTTCGGACACCATACGGCGAAGTTCTGGACGAGTACCGGCGGCTCGAGCCCGCCGATCGTGAAGGTCTCACCGGTGAGGACGTCGGTCAGCTCCGTCGTGCGCCAGGCGGTGTTCCCGCCGGCGGTCGTGGTCGGCGTCCCGGAACTGCCACTACCCCCTGGGTCATCGGATGGTGAACCGGTGCAGCCAGCCAGTATGCCGAGCCCGGCGAGGCTGCCGGCAGCCCGGAGCAGACTGCGTCGCCGCCGGTCGGTCGTAAACTCTCGCATATAACGACCGGGTACCGAGAGGCGTTTAATGGTTTTCTAGGTTTCGTTCGGGTTCCCTTCGGATTCGACGGCCGACGAGGGAAACCCTCAATCCTGACGCGGAGCAACTGACATCGTATGACCACCGCGGAGGACCTCGCCGAACGTGTCAAGGCGGGTGAGTTGCGGATCTATGAACTGGAAGACCACGCCGACGCCGATACGGCGGCCGCCGCGCGGCGGCGGCTGCTCGCATCCGAGACCGGCGCCGACCTCGCGGCGGTCGGGTCGTTCGGGTTCCCTGCTGAGCAGGCCGACCCCAACATCGAGAACATGATTGGCGCCGCGCAGGTGCCGATGGGCGTCGTCGGCCCGATTCCCGTCGATGGGTCGGCCGCGGCTGGGGAGAGCTACCTTCCGTTGGCGACCACGGAGGGGGCGCTGGTGGCGTCGGTGAACCGCGGCTGTGCAGCCATCCGGGCCGGCGGCGGCGCGACCACCCGGGTGCTGAAGTCGGCGATGACCCGCGCACCAGTGTTCCGGGTCGCGGACGTCGCCGAGGGGGGCGAGGTCGTCGCTTGGGTGCGAGCACATACCGACCGGCTCCGCGAGGCCGCCGAGGCGACCACGAGCCACGGGGAGCTCCGAGAGGTGACCCCCTACGTGGTGGGCGACAGCGTATTCCTGCGGTTCGCCTACGACACGAAGGACGCGATGGGCATGAACATGGCTACTATCGCCACGGAGGCCGCCTGCGAGGTCGTCGAGAGCGAGACCCCAGCGGACCTGGTTGCGCTGTCGGGTAACCTCTGTACGGATAAGAAACCCGCCGCTATCAACGCCATCGAGGGGCGGGGCCGAACGGTGGCGGCGGACGTCATCCTGTCAGGGGAGTCGGTGGCGGACGTGCTGAAGACTACCCCCGCCGCGGTTGCGGAGGTGAACGAGCGCAAGAACCTGGTCGGCTCCGCGAAGGCAGGCGCGCTGGGATTCAACGCCCAAGCCGCGAACGTCGTCGCGGCTGCCTTCCTCGCGATGGGCCAAGACATTGCACAGGTGGTCGAGGGGGCCAACGCTATTACTACAGCTGAGGAGCGCGACGGTGACCTGTACGCGAGCGTCACCCTGGCGTCGCTGGAGGTCGGCACTGTTGGTGGCGGGACGAAGCTCCCTACCCAGTCCGAGGCGCTGTCCGTTCTCGGGGTCGGCGGGGGCGGGGACCCGCCGGGGAGCAACGCCGACGCGCTGGCGGAGGTGATTGCGGCGGGCGCGCTGGCCGGGGAGTTGTCGTTGCTTGGCGCGCTGGCCTCGGACAACCTCGCCAGCGCCCACGAGGCGCTCGGACGGTAATCTGCCGGGACCTCCCCGGGAGCTGGCAGCGCGGTTACGGCATGGATCAGGTGACAGGATGACCGGACGCGTCCACGACAGGCTCGGAGCGCTGTACGACGACTATCGGATGGTCCGGCGGCTCCACGACGTGCCGCCACACGAGGTGTACGAGGTCCGCGTGGAAGGGGACCGCGCCGTCTACAAGGGCGATACTGAGCCGCGGGGCAGGGCGGCAACGGAGGGAGCGGTCACCCGTGTCATAGCGGACCGGACCGCGGTCCCCGTGCCGGCGGTGCGCCACGTCGGGGCGGATTTCTACATCGCCGACTGGCATCCGGCCGCCCCCGAGCCGGGGGCGACCCTCGACGAAGAGCCGGCATGGCCGGAGCGGGCCGGCCGGGGGCTGGCGACGCTCCACGCGGAGACCCGGCCGCTGGTCGAGGGGTACGGCCAGCCGTCCCCCGATGGCGGCCGGCTGGTCGCCGACCACGGGAGCTGGTCCGCGGCCGCGGTGGCGAGCCTGCGCGAGCGGCGTGGGACCCTTGAGGACCACGGCTGCGAGGAGGCCGATGCGGCCGTCGTCGCGAGGGTCGCGGATCTACTGGCCGACCGTCCCGGGGCGTTCGAGGGCGCCGGCCTGCCGGTGTGCTGTCACGGCTGGTGGAGCCCGGAACACGTTGCGGTTCGGAAAGAGGGTGTCGCCTGCGTCGTGGATTTCGAGCACGCTCTGCTGGCGCCCGCGGAGTGGGACTACTGGCGGGCCGCCGTCCCCACGTTCGTCGCGGGCGACGAGACTGAGCTGGCGGCGTTCCGGGAGGGGTATGAATCGGTCCGCCCGCTTCCGGCGGGGGTCGACGACCGAGCACCGTGGTTCCGGCTGCTGTGTGGCACGTATTACCTGGAATCGCTATACGTCCAGGACCAGCATGGCCCCGTGACGATCCGCGAGCGGGCGGCGGCGCTGCGCGAGCGGCTGTCCGACCGGCTCGAGCAGCGCTAGTCGAGGTGGCGCGTCTCGGCGACCAGGAAGAGAACGCCACCGATGACAACAGCCAAGCCGAGCCACAGCAACGCGAGGCTGCCGAAGCCAGCGGCAAAAAAGAGCGCCCCGAAGCCGACAGCACCGACGAGATGGGCGACACCGCGCAGGTGGAGCCCGCGGCGGAGGTAGACGGGTGCGCCCACCGCGAACCCCAGCGCGAGCACGCCTGAGGAGAGCACGAACGTCGGCACGCGTGTCCCGAGCAGGCTCACGACCCGGACGGTCGGCTGGAGCAGGAGCAACAGTCCCGCTATGCCGACGATAGTGCCGACGACGAGCGACGGCGGGTCCAGATCCGACAGAGATAGCCGCCCCCGCCGGCCGTCACTCCTGGGGTCGTCCCACTCGGGGTCGGGGTTCCAGTCATCGTCGCTCATAGCAGGCGGAACCGCCCCCCGGATTCGCTCACCTCGCCGGCCCGGCGGAGCCGTTCCAGCGCCTCCTCCGTGTAGTCGGGGTCGACCCCGTGCTTGGCGGCATAAGAACGCACCTCATCGCGGGTAGGACGGTCGTGTTCGCGGAGCGCGTCCATCACCACCTCCCGGCGCGAGCGGGACCCACTGGCGGAGTCGGCCCGCTCCCCAGCCGCTGCTACCTCGTTAGGATCCAGCCCTAAAGCAGAGAGAAACGTCTCGTCGCTCATCCCGGCGGCCATTGCGTCGTCCTCGAGAGCGCTGAACTCCTCAACGTCTGCATTCCCGTCCCCGCGCTCTTGCAGCAACCGCGAGCGCACTTCGCGGGCGGTCTTGGCATCACCGCCGCGGTAGAACCGCCGTAGCTTCCCGAACTTCGTGCGCCGGCCACACCGGGGACAGCCGGTGGTATCGGGGCGCCCTTCGACGATCTTCAGCGCCCCGCAGTTGGGGCAGCCGACGACGCTGTACACAGGCACGCTTGTGGTCCAACGGCGATGAATCCACCGAACCGGGCCGAACCCTTAGGCGGATGCCTCCATTGGACGGGTTATGAACACCGCGACCGGAGAGAGACGAGAGGTGGTCGAGGAGGCCGACGGCCTCCGTCTCACACAGCTACCGACCGGCGAGCGAACCAGCGTCCGGTACTTACGCATCGATCCCGGAGGGAGAGTGCCCAAGCACAGCCCTCCCCACGAGCAGGCCGGCTACGCCACCCAGTGCGTGCTGACTCTGGTCGTCGGGGACCGCGCCAGCGTCCCGGTAGACGGCGAGCGCGTTGGGTGCGGGGAGCAGCGGGCGGACGCGGACGACGCCTACTTGATCCCCCCCGGCCAACCCCACGCAGCAGTCAACCGCTCGGACGGGTTGGTCGAAGGAGTGGACGTGTTCGCTCCATCGTCAACGGCTCCCGACTGGCAGTGAGCCACCCTGCGCTAGCGCTGGCGGCGTGCCTGCTGGCGTTCACCGCCGGCTGTAGCGCCGGTGCACCCACCCCGACTGTGACGCCCGCGCCGGTGCCAGACAGCGGCGAGCCGACCGGAACGGGAATCGCCCCGGGGGTCTCCCGGGCGGGGATTACTGACCCAGTCCGGCTCGAGGGCGCCCACCGCCGGGCGCTGGCGAACACCTCGTTCCATCGGAAAACGATGCTGACGGTCCGCCAACAGGGACGTACCGTCCGCTCGAGCGTGGAGACGGTCCAGGCGGACACCACGGCCGGGCGGTACAACGTCACGTTGCGTGAGCGGACCAGCCCGGACTACTCAATCCGGCCGTTCGCCTCACGCATCCAGCTGTGGGGGAATAGTTCCGTCCGGCTGGTACGGTTCGTGCGGATCAACGAGGTGAACTACCGGGTCGAGCGCGACCCGCCCCGGTCCACGCCTATCGAGGAGCTGGCCGACAGCGCCCGAGCGGCCGCGCTGCTGGACGCATTCGCGGTCAGGGTAACCGGGCGCACCGACGACGGCTATCGGCTCCGTTCGACGCGACTGCTGGTCCCCGCGGCGTTGGATACCCCGTCGGTGTTCGAGGGAGTTCATAACGCGAGCCTGACGGCGGTCGTCACTGAGCGGGGGCTGGTCAAGCGTTACCGGGTCCGCTACGAGGGGGAAATCAACGACGAGCCAGCGGTGGTCGTCCTCACCAGCCGGATCACCAGCGTTGGAGCCACGACCGTTGAGCCCCCTGACTGGGCGGCCGAGGCGGTCGAGAACGATGAGCGCGGTTCCGGCCCGGCGTCGCCCTAGGCGCTGTCCTCGACGGCGTCGGCGACGGCGGCGGCGAACTCACTGGTCGCAAGCTTCTCGCCGCCCTCAATCTGGCGGTGGATGTCGTAGGTAACCCGCTTCGAGGAGATGACCTCCTCGAGGGCGTCGCGCACCAGGTCGGCGGCGTCCTGCCAGCCGAGGAACTCAAGCATGATGCGCCCGGAGAGGATCATCGCGCTGGGGTTGACCTTGTCCTGGCCGGCGTACTTGGGCGCGG
>CAZLOO010000152.1:0-5861 GCA_964561055.1 uncultured Halobacteriales archaeon | reverse complement strand
GGTGTTCGTCGCCAGCACGTTCGTCTTCCTGGCCGGGCTGTACGGCTGGCTGTACCACGCGTTCATCGTCGACTTCTGGGACGGCGCCGGCTCCATCGACAGCGCCCGGGCGCTGCGGTTTGGGATGGTGCTGTTCCTCGGGACGGAGATCGCCACCTTCGGGACGGGCTTTATTTACTACTTTTTCGTCCGTGGCACTGCCGAGTGGGCGAGCGTCGTTCGCCCGCCGGGGCTGCTCGGCTCGCTGGTGCTGATCAACACGGCGATCCTGATCGCCTCCAGCGTCACCATTCACTACGCTCACCTGGAACTACTGAAGGGCAACAGGCAGAACTTCGTCCGCCTGCTGCTGGCGACGGTCGCGCTGGGCGCGGTGTTCATCGCCGGCCAGGTGTACGAGTACTACGAGTTCATCGTCCACGAGGGGTTCACTATCACTGAAGGTATCTTCGCCAGCGCCTTCTTCGGGCTCACCGGCCTCCACGGCCTCCACGTCAGCCTCGGGGCGGTGCTGCTGGCCATCGTCACTATCCGCGCGCTGTACGGCCAGTATTCTCCGGAGCGACACGTCTCCGTCTCGACGGTGTCGATGTACTGGCACTTCGTCGACGTCGTCTGGATCTTCCTCGTCGTCGTGCTGTATGTCGGCGCCGTCCTCTGAGCCGGGACGCCGTCGTCCCCCGTATCAGCTCACGAACAGCCGCCGCTCGGCCCGCTCGTGGTGTGCGGAGAACAGCTCGATCTCGGGGGTGAACGCCGTCATCCCGTCTAGCGACCGGTCCGCGTTGTCAGCCCACGCACGCTCCATCGCGGGCTGTAGCTCCCTGAGGACCGCCTGGATCTCCGTGTGGCCGAACCGGCCGAGCCGCTGTGCCGCCCCGAGCAGGCCGGCGACGAAGGAGTGCGCAAGCGCCAGCGCCGCCTCGCGGGCGGGCACTCCCAGCCGGCCGGCCGCGAGCCCAAGCGCGACGGCGTAGTTGCCCGGTACCTCCCCGTCGGCGGCCAGCCGTGCGTACTCCGCGATGGAGGCGTCCTCCTCCGTCGTCGCTAGTAACTCCAGCAGCTTCCGGCCCTGGCGGGTAGCGCTCTCTCGGGGCTCCCGGCAGAGCGTCACCGCCTGGAGCCGCCGGTCGGCCGCCGCGACGCCGTCGAGGTCCCCGTCCGCGGCGCAGTCGCGAGCAACCCGCAGCGCCACCATCCCGCTCGGGCCAACCTGCTCGGTGAGGTACGTTTCCACCAGCGCCCGGAGGTCGTCGCTGTCCTCCACGACCCCCTCCTCGATGAACGACTCCACCCCATAGGAGGCGGTGTAGCCGCCCACCGGGAGCGCCGAGTCCGCCAGCCGGAGGGCGCTCAGCAGGGCGTCCGGAGCGTCGCTCACCCCGACCACCCCCCATCGCCCGCGTGCCGGTGGTCGTGACCGTCGCCGTGGTCGTGTGTGGGCGTCGAGTCGTCGAACAGCGTCGGATCGACCGTCGCTCGGCCGAGGCCCGTCCCCTCGGGGAGCACGGCCGCGAGCACGGACCGCGTCCGCTCGTAGCTCTCGGCCACCGGGACGTAGGCGGTGCCGTCCTCGACGGCGAGTTCCCAGTGGCGGTTGCCCAACGCATGGCCGGCGGTCAGCAGTGCCGCCGCCAGGTCCGTCCCCTCGTAGCCATCAGCGGCCGGCAGGTCGACGGTCACCGCCTCCTGCCCTTCGAGGGCGACAACCACCATCCGGTCGTCCTCGATCAGCACGTCCCCCGGGCGGAGGCCCCCGACGCCGGGCGCGACGACTCCCACCTCCGTACCGGCCTCGGTCTCAGCGCGGAACCGCGAGCGCCGGCGCTGGGCCTCGTCGACCACCAGCCGCTCGAGGGTCCCCGCGGCCGCGTGTGCCTCGCGGGCGGCCGCCAGTTGCTCGTTTTCCTCCACGTTGCCGATGACGCCGTGTGCACGTAGCATGGTCACATCTTGCGGCGCGGGCCGACGCCCGCCCCGATAGTCCCCCGCCGTATCTCGTCGCGCGCGGCGCGCAGCGCCCCCTCGACGGGCCGGGAACGTTCGCCCAGGGCGCGGAGGAAGACGCCAACGTCCCCCGGGAGCGTGGACGCGCCGGCACGGACGCCCTCGCAGTCGCCGGCGCGCCCGTGAATCGTGTCCGCGAGGGCGCGGGCGTCAGCCTCGGGTGTGGTTGCGTACAGCGAGCCGACGACGGTGCTGTCCCCGAGCAGGCCCGGGCGCCGGGGGTCCTCGCTGCCGAGGTCGACCGCGTCCTCGAAGAGCCGGCCCTCTGGCCCGCGCGCGACGGTGCGCGAGCGGTAGCGATCGAACGCGAACCGCTCCCCGCGGGCGAGCCGACCGGGCACCAGCACGTCCCCGACCACCAGCGTCGCGCCGCGTGCGAGCGCGGCGTCGGTCCGGACGAGACAGCGCGCTCCCGCCTGGAGGATGGCCGGGTCCGGCACGTACTCCAGGTACCCTCCCTCCGCCACCGAGAGCGAGACGTCCACGCGGCCGTAGTTGCGCTCCATCCCGAGCACCTTCGTGGCGGCCTGGCCGGTGACGTACGCGCGGGCGTCGGGGCCGACCGCCACCTCCACGCGGTGCCGGTCGCCCTGCGCCAGCCCGCCGGTAGGCGTCTGGCAGAACACCGTCGCCACGGCGTCGTCGTGGTCCAGCGCCCCCGTCGAGTGGAAGGGGACGCGGGCGTGGTCCCGGACGAGCCGGGTACGCGCGCCCTGTCGCTCGAAGCGGGCCTCGAAGACGCCCGACTTGCCGACGGTGCCGGGTGCGGCCTGCGGGAGCGGCTCCTCGGCGTAGCCGTCGAACGGCGCCCCCAGCGGCCGCTCTGCCGGGGGCCGGGGCGACGGGCGGTCGCTCCCGGCTCCGGCGTCGGCCTCCTCCCCCTCGGGCCGGTCGCCGGCGGCCATCAGTCGAACAGCACCTGCGAGCGGACGTGCTCGGCGACGGCGTCGATCCCCTCGCCGGCCCTGCAGTCGGTGAACACGGTCGGACCCTCCCGGACCGCCTTCGCGTCCCGCTCCATCACCTCCAAGTCGGCGCCCACGTGGGGCGCGAGGTCGGTCTTGTTGATCACCAGCAGGTCGGCGTCGGTCACCCCGGGGCCGCGCTTGCGGGGGATATCCTCGCCCTCGGCCGCGGAGATGACGAACAAAAAGTAGTCCGCCAGCTCCGGGTTGAACGTCGCGGCGAGGTTGTCCCCGCCCGACTCAACGATCACCAGGTCCAGTTCGGGGTGGCGCTCGACGAAGTCGTCGATACGCTCGAGGTTCATCGAGGGGTCCTCCCGGATGCCCGTGTGCGGGCAGGCGCCGGTCTCGACACCCGCCACGAGGTCTCCGGGTATCTCGTCAGCGAACCGCTCGCGCAGCACGTCCGCGTCCTCCGTCGTGAGGATGTCATTGGCGATGAGGCCGACGTCGACGTCCCCGAGACGGGGGACGAGCTCCGTGACGAGCGACGTCTTCCCGGAGCCGACCGGCCCGCCGATGCCGACCGTCGCCACCGAGCGGTGGTTCGGGGTCGGGGCTCTCATCCCTCACCCTCCAGCCGGATGGGGTCGTGGACGGTCACCAGCTTCGTCCCGTCGGGGAACGTGGGCTCGACCTGCACCATGTCGATCATCTCCGGCACCCCCTCCATCACATCCGCCCGAGTGAGCAGCTCCGTCGCCCCCGTGCGAAGGTCGGCGACGGAGCGGCCCTCGCGGGCGCCCTCGAACACCCAGTCGGCGATGTAGGCGACCGACTCCGGATGGTTGAGCTTCACGCCGCGCTCGTGCCGGCGGCGGGCCAGTTCCGCGACCATGAACACCGTCAGGCGTTCGCGGTCCTTCGGTGAGAGCTGCATCCCTGTCATGTTCAGAGCGTGTACCGCTGTGCAAGCGACACCTCGTCGGCGGGGTCGCATGTGACGACCTCGCCGTCCACCCGCACCTCGAACGTCTCCGGGTCGACGGAGACGTCCTCTGGGCAGTGGTCGTTGTGCACCATGTCCGCCTTCCCGAGGCTTCGACAGCCGCCGACGGGGACGACCTCCTTCTCGAGGCCGTACTCCTCCGCGACGCCGCGCTCGTGGGCCGCTCGGCTGACGAACGCCAGCGTCGTCGCGGCGCGGGCCTTGCCGACGGCGCCGGCGCGCTGGCGCTGGAGCACCGGCTCGCAGGTCATTAGCGAGCCGTTGGCCTCCCCCATCGCCGACAGCGCCGGGAAGCCGCTCTTGAACACCATCTCCGGCTTGATGCCGAAGAAGGCGGGGTCCCACAGGCAGACGTCCGCCAGCTTGCCGGGCTCCAGCGAGCCGACGTAGTCGTCGATGCCGGCCATCACTGCGGGGTTGATCGTGTACTTCGCCACGTACCTGCGGACCCGGGCGTTGTCGTGGTCCGCGCCCTCCTCAAGGGGGCCGCGCTGCTGCTTCATCTTATCAGCGGTCTGCCAGGTGCGGCAGATAACCTCCGCGACCCGGCCCATCGCCTGGGAGTCGGAGGTCATCACGGAGACGGCGCCGGTGTCGTGGAGCACGTCCTCGGCGGCCAGCGTCTCAGCGCGGATGCGCGACTCCGCGAAGGCGACGTCCTCCGGGACGTCGTCGTCGAGGTGGTGACAGATCATCACCATGTCCAAGTGCTCGTCGACAGTGTTCTCCGTGAACGGCATCGACGGGTTCGTCGAGGACGGCAGCATGTTCGGCTCGCCGACCAGCTCGAGGATGTCCGGCGCGTGGCCGCCGCCAGCCCCCTCGACGTGGAACATGTGGATGGTGCGCCCATCGATGGCAGCGAAGGTGTCCTCCACGAAGCCGGATTCGTTGAGGGTGTCCGTGTGCATGCACACCTGGACGTCCTCTTCGTCGGCCACCGACAGACAGCAGTCGATGACCGCCGGCGTCGACCCCCAGTCCTCGTGGAGCTTCAGCCCGCAGGCGCCGGCCTCGACCTGCTCGCGGAGCGACGCGGGCCGGGAGCTGTTGCCCTTCCCATAGAAGCCAACGTTGACGGGCCACTCCTCGGCAGCCTGGAGGAACCGCTCGATGTTCGTGGGCCCTGTGGTGGTGGTAGTGGCGCCACCGCCGTAGCCGCCGCCAAGCATCGTCGTCACGCCGGAGGCGAGCGCGTGCTCGGCCAGCCCCTCGGAGTTGAAGTGGACGTGGATATCGAGCGCCCCGGGCGTGGCGATGAGCCCCTCCGCGGGGTAGACGTCCGTCGCCGCGCTCACCACCAGCTCCGGATCGACGCCGTCCATCGTGTTCGGGTTGCCGGCCTTGCCGACGCCGGCGACGCGGCCGTCCTTGATACCGATATCGCCCTTCACGATGCCGAGCACAGGGTCGACAACGGTGGCGTTCGTGAGCACCCAGTCCAGCGCGCCCTCCGCGGCGGTGACGCCAGGCGCCATCCCCATCCCGTCGCGCAGCGTCTTCCCGCCCCCGAACACCGCCTCGTCGCCGGGCGTGGTGAGGTCCGCCTCGACGGCCGCGAACAGGGAGGTGTCCCCCAGCCGCACTCGGGTGCCCTCCGTGGGGCCGTAGCGGGCGACATACCGCTCCTCGGAGAGCTCCCTCATCCGTCCTCCTCCATGAACCCGCGCTCCCGGGCCCGCTGGAGCGTCTCGGCATCCGGGCCCTCGCGGACGGTGCCGTCGGTCAACCCGTTGAGCCCGGTGAGCCGCTGGTTGCCGCCGAAGCCGACCAGCTCCACCTCGCGGCGCTCGCCGGGTTCGAACCTGACCGCGGTGCCGGCGGGGATATCCAGGCGCATTCCGAACGCCGCCTCCCGGTCGAACGCCAGCGCCCGGTTGACCTCGAAGAAGTGGAAGTGCGACCCCACCTGCACCGGCCGGTCGCCGGTGTTGGCGACG
>CAZLOO010000151.1:0-5879 GCA_964561055.1 uncultured Halobacteriales archaeon | reverse complement strand
ATTACGAGCTGGTCGGCATCAGCGGCACCTCCGGCGGCGCCTTCAATGCGCTCGCAACCTGGTACGGGCTCGTCACCGCGGACTACGGGGCGGCGGCTGATCTGCTGGAGGAGCTGTGGATGGATCTCGCGGCCGACGACGCCACCGACAGGCTCGCCAACGCCTGGCTCGTCGGCACCTCCCGGGTGGACAACAGCGGTCTTCCGGTGCCCCGGGTCAGCCCGTACTCCGTGCCCGGTCCCGAGTGGGGGAAAGAGCGCATCCGGCGCGTGCTGGAACGGCACATCGACTTCAACGAGGTGCCCGGCCTCTGTGGTGGCGACAGTCCGGAGCTGGTCATCGGCACGGTCGATATCAACGCCGGGGAGTTCGAGACGTTCACCAACGACGACGTCACCACGGAGGCGGTGTTGGCCTCCGCCGCAGTGCCGAACCTGTTCGAGGCCGTCGAGATCAACGGCCACTACCACTGGGACGGGCTGTTCAGCCAGAACCCGCCAATCGACGACCTGCTCACCGTCAACGCCGGTCGCAAGCCCGAGGAGCTGTGGGTGATCCAGATCAACCCCCAGAAACGGGACGGCGAGCCGCGTTCTCTGGAGGAGATCGCCGACCGTCGCAACGAGCTGTCGGGCAACATCTCGCTGAACCAGGAACTCCGGTTCGTCAAACGGGTGAATCACTGGATAGACGAGGGACAACTCCCCGCGGACAGCTTCTCGAAGGTGACCGTCCGGCGTATCGAGATGGGCCGGACGCTACATTGCTCGACGAAACTCGACCGGAGCAGGGCATTCATCCGCGAACTGCTTGACGCTGGCGAGCAGCGAGCCGAGGAGTTCCGCGCGGACCTGCCTGCCGGCGCCTGAGCGCCCTCCGCAAGCTCACCGGTGGCGCCCCCCAACTATACGGCTCAGCGTCGGGGGTGACTCGTCCGCGAGGTCGCCGACTGTCAGCCCGTGGCGCGTCGCCATCACGTTTCGTGGACGGGACTGACGCCGCCGTTGTCGGCGCGGAATTAGCCGGCCTCTGTGCGGGCCCTGGCCAGGTTCTTGCCGGTGGCACCGCCGGTGACGACGAAAGTGGATCCCGTCACGGTCCCTGAAAGCGACGGCCACCACCGTGGCCGGTTCGTGGCGCTCCAGTTGGAGGATCGGCCGGTCACTCCGGAGGGACGTCACTCAGCCCCGGCACGCCGCGGCCCTGGTAGAAGTCCCCGCCCCAGTTGCCGACCCATACCTCCTGGTTGGCGAGGTACAGTGCCTCGGCGGTGTGGAACCGGTCGTCAACCACCCGCCAGGTGTCGGCCGCGGTGTCGTACTCGACGGCGCGGTTGTACACCGCTGCCTGACCGAACTCCCCGCCGGCAGCGGGCGGCAGCGGGAGGGTGAACTCGTCGCCCTCGTCCCGCGAGGGGGGGCGCTCGGCGCGCTGGAGCCGACCACGGTTCATCGTGTTCCGGAAGAACGCTGCGAACTGTGGCTTCACCCCGGATTGGCCGATCACGGCGTCGGCAGCGTTGAGTCCGCCGGTGATGTCGCCCGCGTCGCGCGCGGTGATTCGGTAGACGGTGTCGTCCTCCCCGGAGGCGAAGGTACCCGCGTCCTCGTCCCACAGCGTCTCGCGGAGGTACGACAGCACCTCATCGGCGGTGCCGGCGTAGTCGACACCCTCTATACGGGAGGCCCACAGCAGCCCCTGACCGACCAGCGCCTGTGCGGCCGCCTGGTTACCCTCAACGCCGTCAAGCCGGCCGTTGCCGCCGAGAACGGCACGCACCTCAGCGGTCAGCCCGTCGGCGTACTTGGCGGCCATCGTTCTCGTGCTCTCAAGATCGGTCTGGCTACCGAACCAGCCGACCGCCCCGAGCATCAGCCCCAGATCCCTGACTGACTGCGCGACCACCTCGTCGGGCGAGAACAGGTTCATCGTCGTTTTCCCCATCCCGTCGTGCAGCTTTCCGATCCGGCTCGCAGGGATCAGCGGTTCCGGGTTACGGTAGCCGAACCAGCCGCCCATCGCCAGCGACCGAAGATCCGAGAGGAACCACAGCATTGCGGCGTGATGATGGGGTCGGGCGCCGGCATCGACGACCTCGCCGGTCGCCGGCCGGACGCCTGAGACCAGCTCCAGCGAGTCGCCCTTTGTGAGCAGGCCGTTTTCCTCCGGACCGCCCTTGACCAACGCCGCGGCCATCCCGACTTGGGCCATCGTCGACAGCACCTGTGCTCTGACCCGTGGTTTCATTCCCCCCGGGAGGATATCGAAATGCTTCTCGAAGTTCTTTGCCCAAGTCACCCCCTTCAGGTGGGTCCAGGCCATCGATGCCGGCGACACCACCCTTGAGGACCGCGAGCGGTCCCAGGCGAGGGTCGAGGCGTCGGGTCGGCCGTCGGGCCCGGACAGCACCGGCTTCTTCGTGAAGCTGGGGTCACCCTCGGTGAATGGCAGCATGTTCAGGTTCGGGTTGCGTACCGGCGGCCTCTCGGCGCCGGCCGCCTCAAGCATGGCCGGGAACCGGTCCTGAAACTGTTCGCGCTGGGCCTCCGTGCTCGGGAACGTAACGCCGTTGGCCGACATCGCGATGTTCGTGCTCATGTTGTACAGCGAGTACCAGTAGGCATCGAACGTGGCGGCCTGCCAACCGTAGCTGGTCTCCCCGGCCTCGGTCCCGGGGTCGATTCCGGCTAGCTCAAGCAGCCGTTCCAGCCCGCTGGCCGCCTGGCCGGATATTTCCGAGAGAGCCGTCGTCCCGGGGCCACCCTGTGGCTCCCCGACGACGATCAGCCCGACCATCCCGAGTCCCTCGTGGGGGAGACAGAAGTAGTTGTACACCCCTGACCTCTCGAAGGTGTGCTCGTAGGTCTCTCCGGCCTGAAGCGTTCCTGAGTCGAAGGCCTCGGTGTTTTCTGGGATGCGTTGTGGGCGGTCATTGCCGGCCGCGTATGCGGTCACCGAGTGGGCTGCCCCCTCGATGGGCCAAGTCACCGTCGCGCCCTCCTGTATCCAGGCCACTGCGGGCGTGAACACGAACTGGCCCGCGCCCTGGTCCGTGTCGAGGGCGGCCGCGATGACCTCCGCGGACCCCCGGAGATCGTCGGGACCCCCTAGTACGTCCGCACCGGGGACGCCACCGTCGCCGGACGCCGTTGTGGTCGTGGCTGCCGTCCTCTCCGTCGTTGCCTCGGTCGACGTCGGGGGGTCTGCGTCACCATCCGAGCTGGAACAGCCCGCCAGCGCGCCGACGAGTGCCAGTCCGCCAAGTCCGAGGAATTGTCGTCTTCGTTTCACGCTCCGCGATTCCAGAAGAAGGGTATTGACCGTGGCCCGGCAACGCGATTCCTCCCCATAGGCGCACAGGCGCACGACCGGGCAGCACGTATAACCCCTGCCGGCCGAGAAACAGGGTTGTGACGCCCACGGGAGACAACGGCGATCCACTGACTCCGAACGAGCGCAAGTGGCTCGCAGCCGTGCGAGCGACGGATGGGCTCGAGGAGCTGGTGGAGCTGACCGGCGCCGGCTCCGAGCACGAGGCGTACTTCCAGGCCAAGCGTCGCTGGCGGGCGCTCCGGGGGAAGGAGCTCGACGACGCTCACGCCGATGGCATACCGGGTGAGAGCGTCGATGTCGACGGCCGTCGCTTCCACGTCCATGGTATCACCCACGCGGGGACAGCCCCCGAACGGGAGTTCCTCCGCCAGGAGGTCGGCCGGCTGTTAGCGGCCGGTGCGGCAGTGTACTGCGAGCAAGGAATCCGCCGGTTGTACTTCGAGGATGTCCCGGAGGTCTGTGCAATGGATGACTACAGCTGGGCCATGGAACAGTGCCGACAGCTCGACGACAGCCGTATCGAACGGTTCGACGGGGTTGGCGAGCGCGTCGACGACGTGCTCTCAGAATTCCGTGAGGCCGCCTTCTCCCTAATCGACAGCGGAGGCGACCTGTACGGCGAGCAGTTCCGGACGGCCCTTGGGGACGTCGTCTCATCGCTTCTCACCGACCACGGGGACCTCGCCACTGGCGAGGGGTTCGAGTCGTTCAACCTTTCTCGCGCGGCCGCGGAGAATCCTAACCGGCTGGTCGAGCTCCAGCGTTACTACGCCCGGGCGTTCCTCCCTCAGCCAATCGAGCGGGAGTGGCTACGGCGTCACGATCCGGAGCTGGAGACCGTCACCCACGGCCGCAACGAGCGGATGGCCGACTACGCAGTCTACCAGGCCGATGCCAACGCCGTCCATCTTATCATCGGCGCCGCTCACCAGCCCGGAGTTGTGTACTACTTAGAACGCCACCGTGACGGGGAGAGAAACCTCAATGGCTTCGAGCCCGTCGGATAGGGTTTCGATCCGGTAACTCTCTCACTGCGAGCTCCGGGAAAATATACCGATTACCATCGGTAAGTAGGGGCCCCAAGGTAATCATCCATGTCCATCCGTCCGGACAACGGTGCGGAGTACACCACCATCAGCGTCAGTGCCTCCGGTTTTGGGCGGTTCGACGCAATCACGCTCGAAACCGGTGACGTGCTCGTCTACGACCGTGGGAACGAGGATGCCTGGATCTAGGTGGCCACCGGGGTCGACCTCGGATAGGTGGCCTAACCACGGTCCCGATCACGCCCCCGGGATCAGCCGTATCCAGTCTTCCTCGAAGAGGTTCAGCTAGTCGACGCTGGCCGCCCCGGAAACGACCCTCGAGACCCCGATATCCGCGAGGTAGAGCATATCGGCCCTCGGGAGCCCTGATTTCGGGAGCGCTAGCGTGATCCCCCGGTCAGCGCTGACCCTTTCCCCCTCAGTCTCACCGGTCACGGCGTCCACCCTTGAGGGGATGGCCAACGAGAGCACCGGTGTCCCCGAAGACTCCACGGCACCTGCCAGTCCAGGTACGGTTCCCCGGAGCTGCCCCTCAAAGCTGTAGTCGACCGGCGCGTCCACCACCAGCCAGGCATCGTCTGAGGAAGTGTCGATACCGACGCCGACCGGTAACTCCGCCCACCGGAGGACAGCCAGTTGCCTTCCGTCCGCGCCATCGAACACATTAGGATGGCGGTCCAGCACCACCCGGACCGACGGCTTCCGGCTGGTCAAGTGTCTGGCGGCCGACAACCCGCCATCTCGTTGCCGCCGGCTCCGGCCAGCACTGTCACTGGCCCATCGGCACGCTCCCGAGCGTGAGCGGCCAGCGCCTGTCCGGCGTTCTCCATCGTACTCAACAGCGCCAGTTCTAACTCCTCAGTGGCTCCCCGGTCAATCTCGAGCATCTCTACGGCGGTCACTGCCGGCACAGCCCGGCTGTCGAGCGTCCGGAACATATCAGCCACTCCGACCTCGCGGCCCCGGACCACAAGCCGGTGATAGTGGGTTAGACCGATCGAAGCTCCTCACGAGTATACTCGTTCTCCGTGTCGCCGGTATTGCGGGTTCCACGGGGCTCGAACAGTAACATCTCCGCCTCCGGCTCGGCGACCGGTCGGTGCTCCATCCCCCGCGGAACGACTACCATCTCCTCCTCGTTGAGAGTGATGTCCGCACGGTCACGGAACTCGATGCGGAGTCGACCCCCGGTGACGAAGAACAACTCATCGGCGTCGGGGTGGCGGTGCCAGGTGAACGATCCCTCTGCCCTTGCGAGCTTGACATGCTGGCCATTGAGCTCGCCCCCCAATCGAGGAGCCCACGGCTGGTCGATGTCGGCGAACGCCTCCACGAGACTCACCTTCTCCATAGCCGCTGCAAGCGACCCTCCCCGAAAACGGTTCCGTCGGGGCTTCCTGCTCCGATTCCGTCCGTGATGGCTGCCTCGGGATGGGACGACCGGGAACGGACGATCCATATAGCGATATATGATTTATGTATCCGAGGAGCGACGTCCAG
>CAZLOO010000150.1:0-5920 GCA_964561055.1 uncultured Halobacteriales archaeon | reverse complement strand
CCGGGTCCACCAGCGACAGCTCCGCGAACAGGTGGCTGTCGTAGATGACCACCTTGTTGTCCTCGTCGTCCTGGTCGGCGAACACGCCGATGTGGGTCACCTCGCTGCCGGTGCCGGCGGTGGTGGGCACCAGCGCCAGCGGAAGGCCCTCACCGGGGACGTTCCCCATCCCGACCATCTCCCGGATGGGGGTGTCCCGCACCGCGAGCACAGACGCCAGCTTCGCGCTGTCCATGCTGGAGCCGCCCCCGAGCCCGATCACCAGATCAGCGTCCGCCGCCCGGACGGCGTCGGCGGCGGCCTCGGCGGTCGCCAGTTTGGGTTCCGGCTTCACCCCGTCGAAGACGGTCACCTCGGCGCCCGCGGTCTCCAGCGCGGCCACGGCGGGCCCGGCCACCCCGGCGGCGACGATGTCTCTGTCGGTGACGACGACCGCCCGCTCGACGCCCCGCTCGCGTGCGAACCCGATCAACCCCTCGACGCTGCCGACGCCGTAGCGCACCTCGTCGGGCGACCCGACGCTGCTTGTGTCCGTTATCGCGTGCACTCCTTCGGGCATACCCCGTGGGGTGTCCGGCGGGTGATAAACCCCGTTGCTGGCAGGCTACTCCACCGCCTCCACCTGTATCCGGGCGCCGCCGTCGACAGCAGAGAGCGCGGAGTAGTCCTTCACCCGGGCGAGCACGTTCACCGGCGAGGCCGCCCGCGGTTCGTCGCCCCGGGAGGCGGGCGTCGGCCCCCAGAACAGGCACAGCGCCGACCCCTGCGGCCAGAAGGCGATAGTGCCTGGCTCCACCTCCGCGCGGGCGTTCTCGGAGTCGGCCTCCACCGGGGTCGAGAAGTACAGTTCGTCGCCCCACCGGGCGGCGTCGCCCTCCAGCGGCAGTGCCGCCTGGACGGCCGCGCGGGTGTCGGGGCTGTCGTCGGTCCACTCCGCCTCGAGCGTCAGGTCGCCGACGTGGACGTGCAGGTCCGTCATACCGGGCCGCTCGATCCCCGGCGACTTCCCTCCACCGGCTACAAGAAGGGGTGAGCCGCTACTGACGGCGTAGGACAACCGACCCTCTCCTCGGTCCGGTCGCCGGTGCCGCCCGTGTCTCCGTGACGGAAGCCGGTGTCGTCTCTCCCGTACCCGAAATCACTTGTTCCCGAGACCGTACCGTCCGTCGATGCCCTCCAGACGGACGGTGCTCGCAGGCGCCGGCGGTGCCGGTGCCCTCGGCCTCGCCGGCGTCCTGGCGACCAGTAGCTCGACGGTAACGGCCCGCCCGGGTGAGGAGACGCGGCTGGTGGTCACTCCCGGGAACGTCGGCGCGCTGCGGCTGCCCCCGGCGCCCGAGGGGATTTCCTTCGGCTTCGGGGATGCTGGGCTGGTGCCGCCACCGAGCGGCGGGGCCGACAGCCGGCCACCGATCTGGTTCTGGGACTACCCGACACCCGGCGTCCGGCTGTCGATACCGGTGGCCGTCGGCCCTGACGTCCCGCCCGGCGAGTACGAGTTCGCATTCGAGGCCTGGATGGAGCCGGACCGGGCGGCCGAATCGCGGGTCGAGACGGTGACGCTAACCGTGGCTGAGCGGTAGGTCGGGGTTGCGTCCTCGCCGCTCACCCGTAGGCGTACAGCGTCGTCGAGACGATGTCGCCGTCTCCGTCCCGTCCCGTCACCACAGTCACGTACACGCTGCCGCCGGCGGCCGACAGCCCGCGTATCTCGTCGTCGTAGCCGACCTGCCACCGGGTCTTCCCAGTCGCGGGGTCCAGCGCGTACAGCGTGCCGGGGGCGTCGTTTCCGGTGTAGGTACCCACGAGCAGCGTGTCGCCGGCGCCGGCGACCCGGTTGGGCAGACCGTTGAGGCTGCGGGTCCAGACGGCCTCCCCGCCGCTGACGGCGTACATTTGCCCGTCATCGCTGCCGACGTAGACGCGCTCGCCGTCGGAGACAGGAGCCGTGAACAGTCCGCCGTTCTCCCCTGTGCCGGCACGGAACCGCCACTGCCGCTGGCCGTCCTCGGGATCGTGGGCGAACAGGGTCGCTTGCCCGGTCTTCTCGTCGCCGGCGACGACTTGGTCGCCGTGGATGGTCGGGCTGTGGCGAATCCGACCGCGGTACGACCGGCCCCACCGTCGGGCCCGCTCGCGCCCGACCACCGGACGTTCGGGCGCCTCGGCCCACGGCGCCGGCCGATTCGGCTTTGCCGTGATGTCTAACGCCATCAGCTCCCCACTCACCTCGGCATATGAGGTGTCGCCGGCGACCGTCGGCGCTCTTCCCGGGTCGCCGTAGGCGGCCCAGGTAGCCCGCCCGGCAGCGTCGAACGCGACGAAGTAGCTCGCTTCCATGTACAGCCGCCCCTGGGCGACCGTCGGCGCGGCGGTGTTGGCGCCGTCGCAGGACTGCTGGCGCCAGGTCTCCTCGCCGCTCGCGAGGTCGAACCCGCGAACGCAGTCGTTCCCCGGAAAGTACGCTCGCTCGGCGCCGAGTCCGGGCTGGGCGAAGCCGCCGCCCTCACCGGCGGTCCAGAGTGTCTCGCCGTCCGTGATGCGTAACCCCGTCACCCCTTTGTAGGTGTTCAGTACCACCTTCGTCCCGCGGACCAGCGGCGTGAACCCCCAGCCCACGTCTGTGAACCACCGCTCGACCGGCTCATCGGGCGGGTCGGCGGCGGCGTTCCAGCCGGTGTTGTGACTGTCATACCGGAGAAACGGCCAGTCGTCGCTGGAGGGCGCGGCTTCCGGTAGCGGCTCGGGCTCCGGGCGGCCGCCGAGAGCGGTACAGCCGGCCAGCGCCGTGGCGCCGGTGCTCGCGGCCGCGAGGAGCTGTCGTCTGGAGGGCATGTCCGTTGTCGGCGGCTTCCGCGGAATGTGTCTTTCCCTTCTGCTTAGGCGGCCGCCAGCACCACCGTTAGCACCGCCAGCACCGCTACCCCCGCGCCAGCCGCAAACACCGCCGACCGGAGCCGCCGCCGTACGGCCGAGCGGGGCCGCGCGTCGGCGATCAGCGTCCCGCTGCCGCCGATACGAGCGGCCACCTCACCGGCCCGCACCGGACCGTCCCCGCGACGAACGACGCCCTGAACGACGACGGTCTCCCCCTCGTCAAGACGGCCCTCGAAGTAGTCCTCGATACTGGCGATCTCGCCCGGCAGTCTCAGCTCGCTCAGCGCCTCCCGCCACCCCTCCATTGGGGGGCTGTCTCGCCACCGGGTCCAGAACAAGTTCCTCCGTGAGCTGGAGGCCGGTCCCCTCCTCGGGTTCGACACGGACGCGGCCGGTATCGTCCTCAACGACGAACGGGACGGCCTCACGCCCCCGACCGATCTCGTAGCCCGTCGATCGGGTATCGCCGAAGCCGACGACCATCTTCCGGCCGGTGATCCGCCAGGCGTACGCTAGACAGTCGGTGCCGGTCAGCGGCGCCTTGACGGTCTCCTCAGCTTATCGGGCCACGCCGGTGATCAGCACCCGTCCGCTCGCAGCGCCCAACTCCTCGACCGGTACCGCTGTCGTCCGCCAGAGCCGGTAGGCTCGAATCCCCTCTCTGAGACCGACGGCCACCAGACCAACCCTCATCAGCAGGAACAGCGCGAGCACGGGCAGCGGCACCGGCCCCGTCGAAGTGACCTGCCCAGCGAGCATACCACTCCCGACGACGTGGGGGTATTAATTTGTTCTTGTGGTTGCGACGTAACCTTTGAAAGTTACTCGTCACCACACGAAACCCGAAATCGCGCGTCGAAGTAACCGATTCGGGGTTCGGAAGAGGACAAGCGTTATGTGATGGCCCCCCGCCGTTCTGGCGATGCGAACACGACGACGACAGCTACTCCAGGCGACCGGTGCGGGGGCGGTGCTCGGCCTGGCCGGCTGTATAGGGCGCCAGGGGGGCGCGACGACACTGGGGGCGGGGACCGCTATCGGCGACGGGGACCTGGTGCTGGCGACGACGACCAGCACCTACGACACGGGACTTCTGGGCACACTCAACCCCGCTTTTGAGGACCGCTACGGCGTTACGGTCAAGACTATCTCGAAGGGGACCGGCGCCAGTCTCCGTACCGCGCGTGACGGCGACGCGGACGTCATCCTTGTCCACGCGCGCAACGCCGAGAACGAATTCATGCAGGACGGCTTCGGCGTCAACCGCCGGGACGTGATGTTCAACGACTTCGTGGTCGTCGGGCCACCAGACGATCCGGCCGGAATCGGGGGCATGGAAAGTGCAACCGAGGCGTTTGCGACCGTCGCCGAAGCCGAGGCAGTGTTCGTCTCCCGCGGTGACGACTCCGGGACGAATAAGAAGGAGCTCATCGTCTGGGAGAAGGCTGGTGTCGATCCCACGGGCGGGTGGTACCGGGAGATCGGGAAGGGGATGGGCGATACGCTGGTCCAGGCCGGCCAGTCCGGGGCCTACACTTTGGCCGATCGGGGAACCTACCTATCAATGAAAAACGAGATCAACCTCACTATCCACGTCCAGGGGCCGCTGAAGGGCGGGTCGATTATCCTGAAGAACCCCTACGGCGTGATGGCGGTCAACCCCGCGAAGTACGGCGACCTCAACTACGGCGCCGCGATGGCGTACATCGGCTTTCTCACCGGCCCGGAGGGTCAGTTGATGATCGACAGCTACACTGCCAACGGATCGCAGTTGTTCTTCCCGAACGCGGTCGGCGAAGAGCCCAATTTCGCACAGTACGTCCCGCAGGGGTACTCCGCCGACGAGGCAGCGTCACTCTCGCGGGCGGACAAGCGCTACCTCAACTGGGTAGGCCGGCGCGTCCCGGACACGTTCTGACCGTGCTGGTGCCTCTGCAGGCCGGGCTCCCCGACGGCGGCTGGACGTACGTACTCAGCGTGCTGGCCGTCTCCCTGCAGGTGAGCCTCATAGCGGTCGCGTTGAGCACGCTCGTCAGCGTCCCGGTTGCGGTGGCGCTGGGATTCGTGCAGTTCCGCGGCAAGGGGCTGGTGACGGCGGTCGTCAACACCGGGATGGGGTTCCCGAGCGTCGTCGTGGGGTTGATAGTGCTGATACTGCTCTCAAACAGCGGTCCGCTGGGCCCACTCAATCTGGCGTTTACCCCCGGGGCGATGATTGCCTCGCAGTTCGTACTCGCGACGCCGGTGATCACGAGCATCAGTCTCGCCGCCGTCGAAGGCATCGACCAGCCGGTGCGCGACGCCGCCTACGGAATGGGCGGGACGAACACGGACGTCGGGCTGGTCGTGCTCCGGGAGGCCCGCTACGGTATCGTCACCGCGGTGCTCGCGGGATTCGGCCGGGCAGTCAGTGAGGTCGGCTCTATCCTCATCGTCGGCGGCAACATCGTGTTCAGCGACGGCCAGTCCTACACCCGAACGCTGACGACAGCTATCACCGTCGAGGCGCGGCAGGGCCGCTACGAGGTGGGGCTAGTCCTCGGGGCGGTGCTGCTGGCGCTCGTGCTCGCGGTCAATGGCCTCGGCTCGTGGGTCCGTGAGAAGGGTCGAGGAGGTGGCCGCCGGTGACACTCGGCGCCGAGGGCGTGGCCGTGGGCTACGACGACGAGTCGGTGCTCCAAGAGGTCTCGCTGGCGGTCGACCCCGGTGAGGTGTTCACGATCGTCGGCCCCTCCGGGACTGGCAAGACCACTCTGCTGCGCCTGCTTGGGGGGTTCCGGCGGCCCGACGCTGGCACCGTCACCTGGGATGGGCGGGACCTGTGGGCGCTCCCGGAGGACGAGCGACTGGCGGTCCGCCGCCGGCTGGCGGTGGTGTTCCAGGAGCCGAGCTTGTTCAATGCTAGTGTTGCACGCAACGTCGCCTACGGTCTCCGGGTGCGCCGCTCCTGGACCGCCCGGCTGTGGGCCGGCGCCCGGGGGCTGGTCGGCGCCGACCCGCTGCCCGACGCGGCCGCGGCGGCGCTGGAGACGGTGGGAATGGC
>CAZLOO010000149.1:0-5965 GCA_964561055.1 uncultured Halobacteriales archaeon | reverse complement strand
CCCTCGCTGTCGAGCACGCGGTGACAGCCCGCGAAGGGGTCGTCGCCGCTCACGGCGGCAGTTCCTGACTGCCCAGCGGGTGGTGGACGTGGTGGTCGCCGTCGGCGTCGACGCCGATGACCGCCCAGTCGTAGTCCGGACCGCGCTCAAGAAGGTCGCTCCGGACGTCGGCGGCGTCCTCCTCGCGGACGACGAAACAGCGCATGTCGCCGCGCTCAAGCGCGTCAGCGGGTGCGGCTGTCGTCAGATAGACGCTGCGCCACTTGCGCTCGGCCCGGAGCTCCGGGCCGTCTTCCTCGACCGTGTAGCCGAGTTCGGTGAAGATTCGGCGCGCCTCCTCGATCAATGGCGTGCTTGCGACGGCCATTCACCACGAGGTTTCACGGCCGGGGTAATAAAGCTACGTCCCGTGTTACGAACCCACATACATAGACTACTCGTGAGCGGCGTCCCACTCGTCGGGCTTCTTAGTGTTCGTACAGACGTTACACTGCACCCGGCCCATCGAGTCGGCAGCACAGTCGAACGACTCGCAGTTCGTACAAAAATACCCCCACCGCCGGCTCCGATCGGACGTGCTGTATGCTGCCAGGAACGGTCCCTTCGACCCCCGATCGGCCTCGTCGGTGGCGACGTAGAGCGTCTCCCCGTCCGGCCCAGACCGGCTCTGTAACTCACCGCTGTCCATGCCGCAAGTGGGCCGCCGAGGCGTAAATATTCGCCCACTGCGGCGCGGAGGGCAACCCATATGGGGGTCACGGCCGGAATGTGGCCATGTTGATTACCGTCTCTGGCCCCGCCGGCAGCGGCAAGACGACCGCCGCGGCGGCGCTTGCCGAGGGGCTCGGTTACGAGCACGTCAGCGGGGGTGACATCTTCCGCTCGTTGGCGGCCGACCGGGGAGTTTCAACGGTCGAACTCAACCACATGGCTGAGGAGGACGACAGCATCGACCGCGACCTCGACCGACGGCTCCGAGAGATCGCCAGCGAGCGCGAGGACGTAGTGCTCGAATCGCGGCTCGCCGGCTGGATGGCCGGTGACTACGCCGATCTGCGCTTCTGGCTGGACGCGCCACTCCCCGTCCGGATCGAGCGGGTGGCCGTCCGCGAGGAGAAGTCCGCCGCTGTTGCCCGCGAAGAGACGGTCGCCCGAGCGGAGAGCGAGGCCGAGCGCTATCACGACTATTACGGAATCGATATCCATGACCGCTCCATCTACGACATGACCCTCAACACCGCCCGCGTCAGTGAGCGCGCGATGGTGGAGCTGCTGCGCGCGATGGTCGACGACTACGAACCGGACGAGGACGAGGGGAAGTTCCCCGTCGAGGGAGTCCGCTACGAGTTCTGATGACGCTGCGGGCACCTCCCGAGGAGCGGTCGGTCGGTGAACTGCTTGGCTTCGGGGTGGTGAACCTCGACAAGCCGCCCGGGCCTTCCGCTCACCAAGTGAGCGCCTGGGTGCGCGACCTCATGGGGGTCGAGCGGGCGGCCCACTCAGGCACGCTCGACCCGAAGGTCACAGGCTGTCTGCCGGTACTGACAGGTGCGGCTACCCGTGCCGCCCGCGCGTTCGACGACGCCCGCAAGGGGTACGTCGCCGTGCTGGAGCTACACGGTCCACCGCCGGCGAGTCTGGAGGCGACTATCGGGGAGTTCGAGACGGAACTGCTCCAGCGACCGCCCCGCAAGAGTGCCGTCCGACGGCGGCTCCGGACGCGTACCGTCCACCGTTTAGAGGTGCTCGACCGGGAGGGCCGGAAGGTGCTGCTCCGGGTGGACTGTGACAGCGGGACCTATATCCGGAAGCTCTGTCACGATCTTGGGCTGGCGCTCGGAACGGGCGCCCAGATGGGTGACCTCCGGCGCGTGGTGTCGGGTACGTTCGACGACCGCGATCTGGTGAGGATGCAGGACCTGGTGGACGCGCTGGCGTTCTATCGAGAGGACGACGACGAGAAGTCGCTGCGGGCGGCCGTTCAGCCGGCCGAGCGAGCTCTGGAGGGGCTGGGGCGGGTGACGATCGCTCGGAGTGCCGCCGAGCAAGTCGCCGAGGGCGCTCCCGTGTACGCGCCCGGCGTGCTGGAGGTTGACATCCGCGCCGATGAGGACCAACAGGTCGCCTGTTACACCCCTGACGGATCGGCGGTGTGTCTCGGGCCGCTGGTGGGTGACCCCGACGCCGAACGAGGTGTCGTCGTCGCCACTGACCGGGTGCTCGTTTAGCTAATTTAAGGCGCTAATCCCCCGTCCTCAACGCCCGAGCAAAGCGAGGGCGTAGGGCGGGGATACAGCGCCGTCATCATCCGTTCATACACTCCCACCGACATGTTTACTACCCCGCGTTTCATAGAGGGTAGTACGATGCTCGCCACGTTCCCAGCAGTGTTCAAGCGCGACAAGAAGCGCGCACTGTCGGGTGTGGCCGAGTGTCCATCAGGTAGGAGTGGGACACTCCAAACCTCCCATGAAGGGAAGTCGCCTGCGAAGTCTGGAATCTCTGTGCCCTCGTCGGGTATAACTTCCGACACAGAACCAGGAAGCCCTGTCCTCAACAAGCGAGGGGCGAGTAGCCCCGAGCGCGGTAGGGCAGGGTAGTTCACTGGTCGTCGCCCACTTCGCCGTCGGCCATTGCCCCGCTCATGACTTCCTCCACGTCGGCGTCCACCTCAATGGAGCCGGTGAGCTGGCGGTAGTCGTACGGCATGTCGATCCCCTCCTCGTCGAAGCGCTCCTTCACCGCCTGGACGTACTCGCTGCGGGTTTTTATGAAGTCCGCCCGCGAGGGGTCATCGATCCAGAACCGCGACACCAGCACGACGGCGCTCGCGCCGAGTTCCGTCAGCCGCACGGTCGTCGGCGGGTCGTCGAGGATGCCATCCCGGCGCTCAGCCTCTTCGATGATGATATCCCGGGCCTGGTCGATATCGTCCCCGTAGCCGATACCGAACGGAAACGTCACCCGGAGGGTATCCTTCGCCACAGGATTGGTGATTGCGGTGTTGGCCAGCGTGGAGTTGGGGACAGTGACCAGCTCGTTATTGAACGTCCGCACCCGGGTCACTCGGAAGGAGATGTCCTCGATGACGCCGGCATTTCCGTCCCACTCCACCCAGTCGCCAATCTTGAAGGACGGATCGCTGATGAGAAACACACCGCCGACGAGGTTGCCGATGACGTCCTGTGAGGCGAAGCCGATTGCCAGCGTAAGCGCCGCTGCCAACGTCGCGGCCGCGGTCAGTAGCGCGCCGAAGCCGGCGACGCCCAGCCCAACGACGATGGCAAGGAAGACGACACCCGCGCGAGTCACCTTCAGCGCCGGCTTACGGAGGGTCGGCTCTACCTCGCGGGCCTTCAGGACGCGGGCGACAACACGCTCGAGAAACAGTCGGCCGAGGAAGTAAATGACCACAACCACCGCCAGAAGGGTGACGATCTGCGTGCCGAACTGGAACGCCTGAGCACCCAACTGGCCGATCTGGTCCTGGAACGGGATCTGCTGGAGCGGCATTTCCCTGGCTCTCTCCCGGGACCGACATAGTATTAGTGCCCGCGAGCGGTAAGCTTCGGCGCTCTTTTGACCGTGGCCGGCCCGCTCCCGACATGAAACTCGGAACCGCGGCCGCAGGCGCGGGCGAGGTTGCGCGGGGCTACTGGGACGTGACGGACCTGCCCACCGGCGCGCCCGAGCGGCTTCCAGTAGTGCTGGTCGAGGGGGCCCGTGACGGCCCGACGGTGTGGCTGGTGGCGGGTGTCCACGGCGACGAACTCACCGGGTCGGCAGTGGTTCACGACGCCGTCGCGGCCCTCGCGCCCGGGGAGATGGCGGGCTCGGTCGTCTGTCTCCCCTCGCTCAACCCGGCGGGGCTGCGACGGACCGCGCGGGAGAGCTACTACCACGGCGATGACCCGAACCGGCAGTTTCCGGATCCAGCGAGGGAATTCACTCGCCCGCCCCAGGTCCAAGAACGGATCGCAATACGAGTGTTCGAGGCGTTTACGGGCGAACTGGCGGTTCCGGGCGCGGACCTGCTGGTGGACCTTCACACCGCCCAGGTCGGCTCGATACCATTTCTCATCCGGGACCGGGTGCTGTACGGCGACTTGCGTGAGCAGAGCGTCGCGGAAGAGCTGTCGGCCGAGCTCACCCGATTGACCGGCGCGCTCGCGCTCCCGGAGGTCGTGGAGTACGGCCGCGAGGAGTACGTTGACCGAGGGCTCCACCGCTCAGTGGCGGGCGCGGCGCTGAACGCCGCCGGAGTCCCCGCGTGCACGCTTGAGCTCGGCGGTCACAGCGTCGTCGAGGAGCGCCACCGCGCCGCGGGCTTGGCGAGCGTGTTCCGCGCGCTCGTCGAGTGGGGGATCGTTGCGGCGGTTCCGGAGCCTGTAGTCGATGCCGACCCCCGAATCGAGGCGCCGCTCGACGGACAGGTGCGCCGCCACATGGGGCCACGGACGGAGATAGCTGGGCTGGTGCGTCACCGTGTGGAGGCGGGGGACGTGATCAGCGAGGGCGAGACAGTCGCCGACATCGTGGCGCCGACCGGCGAGCGCCGGGAGAAGGTGAGCAGTGAGCACGCCGGCTATGTCCTGGCCCGGCAGGAAGGTTTGTCGGCCTACGAGGGGGACGCCGTCGCCAGTCTCGCGGTGCAGGACGAGGGTGAGCTTGTGATCCCGCGCGAGGAGTAGAAGCGAAGCGTTTAATCGATGGACTGTCGGACATACTGGTGCGGGACCGTGGGGTAGCTTGGTATCCTCTGCGCATGGGGTGCGTAGGACCTGTGTTCGAATCACAGCGGTCCCACTCGGTAATATTGACGTCTTCTGGCGCCGTTCGTCGATCCTCGGTATTCTTTTGCCCCGGCAGTCTCATTTACTGTCACTCTCTGTATTGAGGCGCATTTCCTCAGCGTGTTGTTGGCGGCGCTAACGGGCGACCGCCTGGTCGTGGTACTGTTCGATCACCGCCCCGGTCGCCCGACTCATCATCCGTCCAGTCCTGGTTGCGATGCCAGGTACCGAGTTCGCCCACACAACGTGAGGCGAGACAGCGCTGTATACTCAATCGAGGCAAGCAGCGAGAACGTTCAGTGCGCCCGCGAGACGGCCCGGCTGAACAGCATGGCCGACCGGATTACCATCAAGCACGCGATTGTCGGCGAGCCGGGAACAATCCCTCATTCCCGGCCGCCGACGGCGATGTACTTGTTCCATCGGATGTGCCGACCGGTGATGTCGTTCTGGTCGACATCAAGGGTGCCGAGCAACAGATCGTCCCGACGCACCTGGAACACGGTTATCGGCCGCGCGCCCGATCGTCTCGGAGTTAATCGGCTCGCTCGAGCGGTTCGGAAGGGATCCCTGCCGGGTGTTCAGGCTCGATGACCACGGAGGTACAACCGATGGTTGACGTCCAGGTCACGGTGACCGGCCGCGGCATCCTCGTCGTGATTGGCCTGACGCTGGTCTTGACCGTCGCCCTGTACTTGATGATGGAATTCGTGACGATCTTTGTTTCTCTTGTAGCGGCGCCGGCAGTCGCGCTGTATCTCACTGTGGAATCAGCGATCATACCAACCGTCGCGTGACCGGCCGTAGGCCCCGAGGGGGCCGGGAGGAGCACCGACAGCGTCTCGGGGTGGATCGGGGAGACGAGGGGCCCGGGAGGAGTGGGTTCGAGAAAGCGTCCCGCGCCGCCCACTGTGCCGAACGGGCGGCGCGGGACGCCGAACGAGGGGGGATGGGGGGCAGACGTAGCGAGTCCGCCAGCCGGTTGTGGCGCCGTGTGGGGGGTAGTATCGACGACGCCAAATCGGCGTAGATGTTTGACTAATTTAAGCTTTTGGCCGCCATCCCGAACGCTGGGTCCGAGTGGCTCGGTATGGCCCGTTAGTCAGACTTCGCGCCAGGGTTGGTCACCGCGCCCTCGGCGGCCGAGCCGAACGCCTGGCCGTACTTCGCGA
>CAZLOO010000148.1:0-5984 GCA_964561055.1 uncultured Halobacteriales archaeon | reverse complement strand
CGCGTTGCCGCGGATGCCCGCAGTCCCGAACAGCTCCATATCATCCGTTGTCGCGGCGGTCACTTAGCCGCTTGCAACCGACGACGTTACTCACCGCTGAACTCCGGCTCCCGGTCCTCTTGGAAGGCGGTGATGCCTTCCGTCGCGTCCGCGGTGCTCGCCGCGAGCGCGAACCCCTGGCTTTCCATCCGAAGCGCGGGGTCAATATCCGTGTCCGCGCCGTCGTCCATGACGGTCTTGGCCACCTCCAGGGCCACCGGCGGTCCCTCAACGATGTCATCAATGAACGCTTCGACCGTCTCCGCGAACTCCTCGACCGGCACCGCACGGTTGATGAGCCCCCACTCGGCGGCGGTAGCGGCATCGATGCGATTGCCACGGAACACAAGCTCCTTCGCCCGCGCCCGGCCGACCGCCCGCTGAAGGCGCTGGGTGCCACCCGCGCCGGGGATGAGCCCGAGGTCGATTTCCGGCTGGCCAAACGTGGACCGCTCCGTCGCGACACGGAGATCACACGCTAGGGCGAGCTCGTTGCCTCCGCCCAAGCAGTAGCCGTCGATGACCGCCAGGGTCGGCCGGGGGTAGGTGGCGACCGCCTCGTGGAGGTCTGACACGTTCATTAGCTCCGCCGGCTCCGCCCGGGCGAGATCGCCGATGTCGGCGCCGGCGCAGAAGGCGTCCCCGGCTCCCTCGATGGTGAGACACCGGACGCTGTCCTCGTCAGTCGTTTCCAGTAGGTGAAGAAACTCCTCGCGGACGCCGGCATTGAGCGCGTTCAGCCGCTCGGGCCGGTCGATGGTGATCGCCAGCAACCCCCCCTCGTGACGGTAGTCGATGTAACTGTAGGACCGGTCGCCGCTGCCGCCGTAGTCGTAGAACCCCGCGCCGGTCTCGCGGCCAGTCCGGCCGCTTGTGACCAGTCCGCGGAGATATGGCGCCGCCTCGTAGCGGGGCTCACCGCGCCCCTCCTGACACTTCTGCAGTTTCTTTAGGACCCGATCGAGGCCGAGGTCGTCGGCCCGCCGGCAAACCCCCTCCGGGAACCCCGCACCGAGGCGCATCCCAGTGTCTATCGCCTCGGGCGTGGCTACTCCCTTCCCGATCAGTCGGGCGGCCTCGCTGGCCATCCGAGCCTCGATGCGCAGCCAGTCAAACCCCTCAGCGTCGGGCGGCTCGTAGTCCGGGCCCGACCCGTCCTCGTAGTCGTAGTACCCCCGCCCGGTCTTACGGCCCAGGTCGCCAGCGTCCACCTTCTCCTGGACAACCGGCGGTATTGGATCGCCTGCCTCCTCGCGGACCGCGTAGCCGATATCGATGCCGGTCATGTCCATCAGCTCGAAGGGACCCATCGGATAACCTCGCTCGTGGACCATCGCGGCGTCGGCCTGCCTGACAGTCGCCTCCCCATCCGAGATCATCCACGCCGCCTCGTAGCCGAACGGTCCGAGCACGCTGTTAACGACAAACCCGCGGACGTCTTTCCTAACGTAGATAGGGGTCTTCCCCTGACGCTGTGAGAACTCGTAGGCAGTCTCCGCGGTGGCGTCGCTCGTTTCCTCGCCGTAGATGACCTCAACGAGGTCCATTTTTACCGGGGGATTGAAGTAGTGAGTGCCGACCACCTGTTCCGGGCGGTCGGTGGCGCCCGCTATCTCAGTCACCGACAGTGAGGAGGTATTCGTCGCGAGGATAGCCGCCCTTGGGGCGTACGCGTCGAGCTTGCTAAACAGCTCCTGTTTTAGCTCCATCCGCTCCGGGACAGCCTCGACAACGAAGTCGGCGTCCGCGACGGCGGTCTCGAGGTCCACCGCCGTGGTCACTCGCTCGAGAACGGTCTCGGGGGCCTCCTCAAGACTGTCGTTCTCGGCCAACTTCTCCAGGCTCCAGCGGATGCGCTCGTAGCCCTCGTCGGCGAGGCCCTGGTCGACGTCACGGAGCACGACCTCACAGCCGGCCATCGCGATGACCTCCGCGATGCCATGGCCCATGCTTCCCGCGCCGACGACGGTCACAGTCTCGATCTCCGCAGCGTCCATACGGGAGGGTTTAGCCGAGCGCGTATAACTCTACAGAGAAACGAGGCGAGTACTTCGGTACATGACTCCGGGGGTGAAGCCAACATGAGACTTCACGTTCACCGTATTTGACCGTGATTCGTTAACCAGGATTACGTATCCGGACTACACCGAAAATACCCGACCAACACGCTCGTTAAGACGCTGGATTTCCAACGCAACATCCAGAGTGACAACGGGAGCCTGCTATACGACGTCTGCCTCGCGGCCCGTTCGGCAGACAATGGAAACCATCCAGCGCGTCAAGTAAGGCGTCGACTGGGACGGCATCTCCGATTGTATGGCCGACGGGGCTCTCGTAAGAACACAACACAGCGCGCCGTTGCGAAGGCACTCCGTACGATAGAGAACCGCTTGGTCACAAAGCGGTTCACCGCCTGGTGCCGAAGGTCTAACTGTCCCCGCGCCGACCGTGAGGTATGAACGGCAACGAACTGGGCCGGCTGTTCCGCGTGACGACCTACGGGGAAAGCCACGGCCCCGGTATGGGGGTGACGGTATCGGGCTGTCCGGCGGGCCTGGAGCTGACCGAGGAGGACATCCAGCGGGAGCTGGACCGGCGCAAGCCCGGCCAATCGATGATAACGACCTCGCGGGACGAGCCGGACGCGGTAACGATTAACTCCGGGCTTCAAGACGGCTACACGACGGGCACGCCCATCGGAATGACAATCGAGAACAAGGATGCACGCTCGGGCAAGTACGAGCCGTTCGTCACCGCGCCGCGCCCGAGCCACGGCGACTACACCTACAGCGCGAAGTTCGGGACCCGCAACTGGGGCGGCGGCGGCCGCTCGAGCGCCCGGGAGACGGTCAACTGGGTTGCCGCGGGCGCTATCGCCCGGAAGATCAACGAGCATCACGGTATCCGGGTGAAGGCCCACGTCAACCAGATCGGCGACATCGAAGCCCCCGAGGTGAGCTTCGAGGAGATGCTCGAACACACGGAAGACAACGAGGTGCGCTGTGCTCACCCTGAGACCGCCGAACGGATGCGCGAGCGCATCGACGCCTACCAGAAGGAGGGCGACTCCATCGGCGGCTCCATCTACTTCGAGGCCCGCGGCGTTCCCCGTGGGCTGGGTGCCCCGCGGTTCGACTCCTTCCCGGCCCGGCTGGGCCGAGCAATGTTCGCGATCCCGGCCACGACCTCCTTCGAGTTCGGTCTGGGCCGGGAGGCCCGCTCAGTCACGGGATCCGATCGCAACGAGGACTGGACGTTCGACAGTGACGGCGACCCGATCCCCGAGGGCAACGATCACGGCGGCCTCCAGGGTGGCATCACGACCGGCCAGCCCATCTACGGGGAGGCCACCTGGCACGCGCCCACCTCTATCCCAAAGACCCAGCGCACGGTCGACTGGGAGACCGGCGAGCACAAGCAGATAACCGTCGTCGGCCGTCATGATCCGGTTCTCCCTCCGCGGGCGGTGCCCGTCGTCGAGGCCGTGTTGCACCTCACCATCACGGACTTCATGCTGCTCGGCGGGCGCATCAACCCAGACCGGCTGGACGACAGGCCCGGGGAATACGATACCGACTATCACCCCTCCAGCCCTCACAACGATCCTGACGACGCCCCGACCCGCGCGGAACCGGCCGAACCGGACGCCGACGATTAGCCACGCTCCGGCGACCGGACGCCGACGGCGTAGCGCTCTCCCTGGTACTCGATGATGGTCTCCTGGCCTCCCCGCCCCAGCGCCGCCTCCACGGCGCTGCGCCCGGTGTGAAGCAGCACAGTAATAACGGAGTCGTCGAACAGCGGCAGGCTGTTGCGGAACACCCGGTAGCGCGGCTGGAGGAGCTGTTCGGGAATCAGCCGCAGGGTCGGCGCCCTGTCGGTCGGCCGGAGCCGCACCGTCCACATCGGCTGGGTCGTCGACGGTGACCGTACCTCTACCACCCCGCCGGAGCGTTCCACTACCAGCCCCGTCGCCGGGGTGACCGTCACCGGGCTGCCCTGTAGCTCGAACAGGGCGGCGTACAGCCGGCCGTCGTCGTGGTAGTCCGGCACGAAGGCGTAGGTACCGCCGCCGAGCGGCCCCGCCGACAGGGGGAGCCGGGCAACCGCTCGAGGGTTGGGCCGGCGCCCGAGAAAGCGAAACCGCCAGGCCAGTTCGTCCCCCGGCGGGACAGTGCGGCTGAACTCGTCGAACACAGCAGGCCTGATCGGGTACCACCGGCCGTCGACCAACTTGTGCAGCCCCCAGCCGTTGCCCTGGATGGCCTCGCGGCTCCGGTTGACCAGCCGGAACTCTATTTCCCCGGGGACGGCCGTCCGCTCGGCGTCTGGACGCACCGTCACCGGCGTTGTCGACGTCGCCTCGTGGTACCAGGCTGTCTCCGGGCCCAGCGGCGGTACAGACCGGCCGGCGAAGCGCGACTCGCCGCGAGGGCCGGGGCTGTCCGTGGGCCAGAGCGCGACAGTGACACTCCGCTCACCGGTACCAAATCCGTACTGTCCCGGCAGCGGGCAGCCGCTCTCGGCCGGCGCGACAAGCGCGTACTCCCCAGCGAGGCTCCCGCCCGGAGGGAGTTGTACTTGGTCGGTCAACGGGAGCGACGGGACCGGCTCCGACAGCCGCCAGCAGCCGTCGGGAGTCCGCTCAGCGTCCGGCGCCGATCGAGGGTCAACTCCGGGATGGCTCTCCGTCGGCACCAGAAGCAGATCGCTCCCCTCCGGCGCGACCACGCCGAACCTGAATGCGCCAAGCCGATCGCCCATATTCGTCAGCACGACGGACACCCGCGCTGGCCCCTGTGGCGTCGGCGGGCCAAGGAAGGACAGCTCCGTGACCAGCGACCTGGTGCGCAGCGTCGTCGGGAACAGCGACGCGGTCAGCCCGCTCTCGGGGAACTCAATGACGCTGGCACCCGCCGGCTCTGGCTGAGGCGTGGCCGTCGTCGGCGCATCCTCCGGGACGGGCGCTGGCGTCACTGACGGACCGTCGCCGCCGCTCCCGGAGCAGCCCGACAGTCCCGCGACCCCGGCTCCAAGCGCGGCCAGCAGCCGTCGGCGGCGCATACCCGCGCTGTGGGCCCGCGACCCAAGAGCCTGCGGGTGGTCAGTACGCGTGGCGTCGCTCAAGTACATGCGATGGAGCTGACGGCCGCCTCCGTCCGCCCGGTAGCTACCAGTAGCGGCTCTCCAGGGTTGCCGGCGGCGCGATACCGAGATATGTCGCCGCGAGCACGGAGACGACCACCAGCAGGAGTACGACGGAAGCCGGGGCGACCAGCGGTCCGGACAGCAGCGTCGACAGTGAGGTCAGCAGGCCGACCCCGGTCAGCAGGACCGCCGCGATGGCGAGAGCGGCAACGGCGGCTCGAAGTCTCTCCATACCACCGCTGGCGGCGCCTGGGAGCAAAAAAACCGCGGGTCAGCGCTCCAGCAAGTCGGGCAGGTCGTCGACGGAGTCGGCGACCAGCGCCGCGCCAGCGTCCTCAAAGGCACGCCGGCCGGCGTCTCCACTCAGCCCACCGGTAAGAACGCCGACGCCGTGGTACTGGCGGTCGGTGTCGATTCCGGCGGCGTTGCGGGCACAGCGTACGTCATCCGTGGTGTCGCCGGCGAACGCTAGTCGGTTGGCGCCGAGCCGGTCGGCCAGCGCCACCAGCCCCTCCGGCGCGGGCTTGTCAGGGAACGGGGAGTCCATCGTCAGCACGCGCTCCTCAGGGAGGTCCAATCCCACCCGCTTCAGTGCGATAGCCGCCTCGGCCGCCGGCCGACCGGTGAGCACGCCCATCTCAAAGCGGTCGGTCAGGTTCTCGAGCGTTCCCGGCGCGGCCAGGGTGGGTTCGTCCTCGATGAAACCGCCGTCGAGATCGAGATCCGGCTCCGCGCCCTCCAATTCGCGGTACAGCGACGGCCCGAGGTAGAGCTGCTGGAACACCCGGGTGAGCCGG
>CAZLOO010000147.1:0-6003 GCA_964561055.1 uncultured Halobacteriales archaeon | reverse complement strand
GTAACTCCGCCGCCCCACACTGGGCGAGAGCGTCGCTCCATCGTCAGGGGGCATGTGTGTGCGCCCCCTGACGGCAATCAGCCGAGAGCGATGTCCAGGTGCAACACTACGACGGCGGCGAAGCTTATCACCTACAGAGCAGTACCGACACCGACCGAACAGCGTAGGTCCCGAGCAGCCCGAGGGATATCTCCATTGTGCCCGAACGGTCGTCATCGACGACGGCGTAGAGCTGTCGGTTCGGGGGATTGATACCGGCTACCGATACCGCCAGTCTCTCCTGGGCGTTCTGGATTCTGATGGCCAGCATCAGCGGCACCGCCGCCGCGAGGTCGCCGCTGCCGAACGACACCGCCAGCTCTGGACCACACGCCAGTCCGGACGATTCTGGCAGCCTGCTCCGCTACCACGGCCCGCCTTGCTCGGGCGCAGTCCGGTTCGCCGTCCTGCACCGGCGGCTCGGATTTTGTATCGCGGAATAAGATTTGTTGACCGCGACCAGAAGGCCTATCGCCGGAGCAGGCCGAGCCGCCGGTGATGGAACTCACCGGCAAGCGCCTTCTCGTGACGGGTGGCGCGGGGTTCGTAGGGTCGCACCTCTGCGAGAGCCTACTCCCCGACAACGAGATACGGGTAGTCGACCGGCTGTCAAACGGCTCGCGGGAGTGGCTCCCTGACGGCTGTGAGCTGGTTGAGGGCAACCTCGCCGACCCTCCGGTCGCGGAGCGGGCTGTCTCGGGCGATCTGGACGCCGTGTTCCACCTCGCGGCGAACAAGTCCGTCGACGCCGATGATCCTCGAGAGCAGTTCCGCCGCAACAACGAGCTGACGGAGGTGCTGCTGGAGCGCATGGACGAGGTCGGGGTGAACGCGGTCGCGTTCACCTCTTCCTCGACGGTGTACGGGGAGGCCCCCCGGCCAACCCCCGAGGACCACACGCCGCTGGAACCGATCAGTGCCTACGGTGCCTCGAAGCTGGCTTCCGAGGCACTGCTATCGGTGTACGCCCACAGCCACGGTTTCCAGGTGTGGAACTTCCGGTTCGCAAACATCGTCGGTCCCCGGCTCCAGCTCGGCGCGGTCATTCCCGACTTCATCGACAAGCTTGCTCGTGACCCGGACTCCCTGGAGATACTCGGGGACGGCCGTCAGGAGAAGTCATACATGCATATAGAGGACTGCGTGACTGCCATCCGCCACGTCGTCGAGCACGGCGAGGGGCCGGTGACGACGGTCAACCTCGGCACGCGAACGACCACCAGCGTCACCGACATTGCTGACACCGTGGCCGAGGAGATGGGGTTGGAGCCGGAGTACACGTTCACCGGCGGCGAGCGCGGCTGGACGGGGGACGTCCCGCGGATGCGCCTGGCCGTCGAGCGGCTCGCAGACATGGGTTTCGAGCCGGAGTTGGACAGCGACGCTGCCGTCCGTCGAGCGACCCGGGAATTGATACCCCGCCACGCCCCCGCCTACGCCGAGTAGCTACTCAACCCGGAGGTCGGTCCCGGCAGTGCACTGCCTGTCGAGCAGGCGTAGTTCCCCGACTGCCCGATAGGTTCCTGGCTCGGGATCGGACCACTCGAACTCGAAGGCGGCGCTCTCACCGGGATTGAGCCTTGCCTCCTCGACCGCCTGAGCGAACATCTGCCCGTCGCTCCAGCGCCAGACCTCTTCCCCGTCGGCCAGCACGGCTACGTCGGCCCGGCAGGCGTCTCGGAACCGGAGGTCGACCGGCTGGTCGTCGGCGTTCGAGACGGTGAACTCGAAGAACACCTCTTCGCCGGTCGTCTCAGTGTGCAGCCTCGCCTCCAGCATGACGCTGCGTTCGGGGGGAAAGGTGGAAAACATTGTGCCAGGCCTCGGAGTCCTTTTCGGGCAGCCAGGGGCGGGTGGTAAAGCGTATGCCACTATATCGAATCGTTTCCGGAGCGAGCGGGTTTTGTGGAGGGGGGCCGACCTTGGGATGTGCAGGTCGTCGGTTACCGCTCGCTGGACCCGTCGCTGCTGGTCGCAAAGGCGGGCCGCGTCAAGCGAATCGCTCTTGAGCCGGGAGCCGAACTGGCCTACGGCCTCGGCGAGCGCCGCTGTGCGGGCGTTGTCGACGGTGACGACCACCGTCGGTGTGACCGCCCGGCCGCGCCGTATTGCGAGACCCACACGGTTCCGTGGTCGGTTGCGAGCAATGCCGATAGCGACGAAGAGCATGCCGTCTACCTCGCGGCGTTCGCGCCCGCAACGTTCAAAGTAGGTGTCACCCGCTCCTGGCGGCTGACCGACCGGCTCCGTGAGCAAGGCGCCGACCGGGCCGCCCATATCCGGACAGCACCCGACGGTCGGGTTGCCCGGGAGATCGAGGCCGATATCGCCCGAGAGGTCGGGGATGCCGTCAGGGTGTCAGAAAAATGCCGCGGGCTCCACCGTTCCGTCAACGAGACTCGCTGGGAGTGCCTCCTCGCGGGGTACGACCCCATTGAGCGCTTCGCGTTCGACTACGGGCTTGAACTGGAAAGCGGCGCCGTTCCCGAAACCCTGTTGAGGGGAACGGTACGCGGGGTGAAGGGCCGTCTGCTCGTACTTGACCGGGGAGACACCACCTACGCGGTCGACATGCGGGACCTCCTCGGATACGAACTTCAGGAGGACGGGGTCGGGCAGGACCGCCAGTCCAGCCTGATGAGCTTCTGAGAGACGTCGCTCGGGAGAAGGAAACCGTCGAGAATTGGACCGCCTACCGGCTATTCTCCAGCGCCTCGGCGATGCGCTCCATCTCGCGACGGATGTCGACGAGCTCGTCGCGCACCTTCCGAACCTCGCGAACCAGCTCCTCGTTGTCCGCGCCCTGCTCGCCGCCGCGGCCGCCGGGACCGCCCTGCGGGCCGCCCGGGCCGGGGCCGCCCATACCACCGCCCATCGGGCCGCCACCGCCACCCATCATCCCGCCCATCATCTGGGCGAACGGGGAGCCACCCATCCCGGGGCCGCCCTCGCCGCCACCGCCGAACATCTCCTCCATGCGCTCCTCGCGAGAGCCCTCGCCCTCGCCGCTCTCGCGCTCCTCCTCGCGCTGCTGTCGGATTTCCTCGACGCGCTCGCGGAAGGACTTCTCCTCGCCCTCGCCCTTACCCTCGCTCGACTCCTCGGTGCTCTCCTCCGCCGTGTTCTCCTCGTCAGGTTCGTCCGTCATGCCCCATCGTTCCGGCGGCGCTCACAAAAGGTTGGCCTCTGGCGCTTCCCCACGTGCATGAACGCTACCGCTCCTGTGGCCCAGGTCCGGGCCACTGTCCAGTTCGCTATAGCAGAATAGGGTTTACCGGTCCGTCCTCACGGCGGCGGAACCGCCGGTGTTTTGCCCCCTCGCCAGCGCGAGAGGGTATGAGCACCACCAACGACAGAGAAGTCGGATTCGGGCTGCTGTTCGGGCTGCTCGGCGTTGGCGCGGCGTTCGTGCTGTATGTCGCCTCCGTCGGGGGGAACCAGCCACTCTCCGGGCTAGCCTTCGGCGGCGCCGTGCTGGCGGGCGCGCTCGCGGTGGCGGCTATCCACCTGTACGGGGAATAGCCGAAATGGTTAATCAGTTCCCGACCGTACATCCCACCATGGCCGATATGAGCGAGGAGGACCAGCGCATCCTCGACTACCTCCGGGACGCGGTGTCGCAGGGCGAGCGCTACTTCCGCTCGAAGCGCATCGCCAACGCCATCGGGCTCAGCTCCAAGCAGGTCGGCGCCCGGCTGCCGCGGCTTGCGGAGCACAGCGAGGACGTGGAGATCGAGAAGTGGGGCCGCGCACGTTCGACCACCTGGCGGGTCACTCCCGAGTAGCCCAGCCGGAGTGCGGAGTTGTTTTGTCGGGGCCGTCCTATCGGCTTGTATGACCGTCCGGGTTGAGCGGACGTTCGAGCTTGCAGCGCCCCCCGAAGCGGTGTGGGCGTTCATCGCGGACCCCGAGCGGCGCGCCAGGCCAATAAGCGTCGTTGAGGAGTTCGAGACTACCGGCGACCGAGAGGCGATCTGGCATGTGAGCCTCCCGATACCTTTCATCAACCGCACGATCGCAGTCGAGACGACCGAGACTGACCGCCGCGAACCGGAGTACGTCCGCTTCGTCGGACGATCGCGCGCGATGCGTGTCGTCGGCGAGCACGAGCTCAAGCCAACGGACGGCGGCACCCGGCTCATCAATCGGTTCGTCGTCGAGGGTAAACTCCCCGGTGTGGAGCGGTTCTTCAAGCGCAATCTGGATGGTGAACTCGACAACCTGGAGCAGGCTATCCGTGACGACCTCGGGCTCTGAGCCCCCGGTGATTAAGTGCGCGGCCCGCCCCGCCCGGGTATGCGCATCGCTGTCGTACAACTGGAGGTCCGCTCGGGCGATCTATCGGGCAACGTCGATCGTGCGGTGACGGCCGTCCGAGCGGCGGCGGGGCGCGGTGCGGGTCTGGTCTGCCTGCCGGAGTTGTTCACGGTCGGCTACTTCGCGTTCGACGCCTACGCCCGCAACGCGGAACCCCTCTCAGGACCGACGGCCACACGGATCGCCGAGGTCGCCCGTGAGCAGTCCGTCCCTGTTGTTGCGGGCAGCATCGTCGAGGACCTTGCAGCTACCAAGGACGAGACCCCCGCCAGCGAGGGGTACGCCAACACCTCCGTCGCGTTTGACGCGGACGGAGAGCGCCGGGCGGTATTCCGTAAACACCACCTCTTCGGCTACGACTCTCGGGAACAGCAGCTGCTCGAAGCTGGGGAGTCGCTGGCCGTCGCGGAACTGGGGCCTTTCACCGTCGGTATCACCACCTGCTACGACCTGCGGTTCCCGGCGCTGTACCGGGAGTACGTCGACCGGGGAGTGACGCTGATGTGTGTGCCCAGCGCGTGGCCATATCCGCGAATCGAGCACTTCGAAACGCTGGCGCGGGCCCGTGCCATCGAGAACCAGTGGTATCTCGCCACCTGCAACGGTGCCGGCGAGTTTGAGGACGCCACCCTCTGTGGCCGCTCAACTGTGTTCGACCCCTGGGGAGTGGGGGTTGCCTCCTCCGATGACGACCCGACAGTCGTATACGCGGACCTCGACCCCGAGCGCGTTGAGCGGGTCCGCGATGAGTTTCCCGCGCTGGCCGACCGCCGGCTGTGAGGCCCGAACACTCGGGTCCCAAGCAGGATCGTTTGCCTGGACAGGAGAACACTGGCAGTCACGGAGCGGGAAGCACGATGGCTGCGAGCGAAGGTGGGCTCTCGCCTACCTCTGAGAAAAACTGGAGCTAGTCGTCAGCGGGCGTGGCGCCGCCGGCACCCTCGTCGTACTGCTGGCGGGTGAGCGAGAGCTTCCCGCCGGCCGCGAGGATGCGCCGCTCGCGCTCGGAGGCGTCCAAGTCGGCGGTGAACTCCCAGTCGTCGTTCACGCGGACGGTGAACGTCTCCTTGCCGGACTCGACGCCCTCGGCGACGTCGTCGACGATGGCGATGTCGTCGCCCTGCTCCAGGCGGTCGTATGTCTCGTCGTCGATGACCAGCGGCACAAGCCCGAAGTTGAACAGGTTCGCCTTGTGGATGCGGGCGAAGGATTTGGCGAACACGCCCTGGATACCGAGGTACATCGGGCATAGTGCCGCGTGCTCGCGGGAGGAGCCCTGGCCGTAGTTCTCGCCGGCGATGAGGAAGCCGCCATCCGACTCCAGGGCGCGCTCGGCAAACGTGTCGTCAACCCGTGAGAGGGTGAACTCCGACAGCTTGGGCACGTTCGAGCGGTACATCAGGATGTCCTGGGTCGCGGGGATGATGTGGTCGGTGGTGATGTTGTCGCCCATCTTCAGCAGGGCCGGCCCCTCGAGGTACTCGTCGAGCGGGTCCTTGATCGGGACGTCGCCGATGTTGGGTCCCTTGATCAGGCCGTCGTCGACGGACTCGTGCGGGTCGATGATGTCGGCGTCGCGTTTCGTGTACTTCGTGCCCAGTTCGAAGCCCGGGTCCTCCAGGTCCTCGAGTTCCTCCGTCAGGTCAC
>CAZLOO010000146.1:0-6069 GCA_964561055.1 uncultured Halobacteriales archaeon | reverse complement strand
CTGATGCGGGCCGCCTTCGGCCTCATCGACTGCTGGGAGGGGACGGTGATGATAAGCGGCGTCGACGTTACCGACTACCGCCCGGACGAGATCACCCGAGTTGGTGCGAGCTACGTCCCCCAGCGCGAGAACGTGTTCCCCAACCTCACCGTGCGGGAGAACCTGGAGATGGGGGCCTACATTGACGAGGACGTCTCGGAGGCGGCCTTCGAGGAGGTGTACGAGCGGTTCCCGATCCTCCGGGAGCGCGAGAACCAGAAGGTCGGTACGATGAGCGGCGGTCAACAGCAGATGGTCGCGATGGGCGCCGGGCTAATGATCGACCCCGACCTGCTGCTGGTGGACGAACCCTCCGCGGGGCTTGCGCCGGACCTCGTTGAGGAGATGTTCGAGCGCATCCAGCGCATCAAGAACGCCGGCACCTCCGTGCTGATGGTCGAGCAGAACGCCCGCCAGGCGCTGCGCTACTCCGACCGGGGGTACGTGCTCGACCAAGGGGAGAACCGGTTCGTCGGCAGCGGGGAGGAGCTGCTGGAGTCCGACCAGATACAGGAGCTGTACCTCGGCCAGGCCGGGGAAGCGTAGCGGGGTGAGCCTTTTGTCCGTGTCGCCCTTTTTACAAGCATGAGGGTCGTCATCGTCGGTGGCGGCATCATCGGGACGGCGGCGGCGTACTACCTCGCGAGAGCGGGCGTCGACCCGGTCGTCTGCGAGCGCTCGACGCCCGGCGCCGGCAGCACCGACCGCGCCGTCGGCGGTATCCGCGCACAGTTCGGCTCGCCGGCGAACGTCGACCTTTCGCTGCGGGCCATCCCGATCTGGGAAAGCTTCGAGGAGAAGTTCGGCGTGGACATCGAGTACCGCAGACACGGCTACATGTTCCTCACCGCCGAGGGCGAGATCGCCGACTCCTTCGCGGAGACGGTGGCGATGCAACAGGAACGGGGCGTCCCAAGCGAGCTGCTCGACCCTGGCGAGGCGACGAACTATCTCCCCGAGCTCCACGCCGAACGGTACGTCGCCGCAACCTATTCCCCAGATGATGGAAGTGCAGACCCACACCTCGCGCTCCAGGGGTTCGGGGCCGCCGCGCGCGAGGCGGGGGCGGAGATACGCACAAACACGCCTGTCGAGAACGTCACGACCGACCGTGGCCGGGTAACCGGCGTCGAGACCGACGACGGCCACGTTGAGGCGGAATACGTCGTCAACGCTGCCGGGCCGTGGGCTGGGCAGGTGGCCGAGATGGCCGGCGTGGAGCTCCCGGTGTCGCCTCGGCGCCGCCAGATCGCCGTCGTTGAGCCGGAGATCCCCTACCCCGAGGACGCGCCGCTGACGGTGGACATGGACACAGGTGTCCACTTCGCACCGGACCGGGAGGGGGATGTCCTGTTGGGCGGCCACTTCGAAGGGTCGGACCCCGAGTGGAATCCAAACGACTACCCCGCGAGCTACGATCTGGAGTGGGTGACCGAGGCGATGGAGCGGGCCGCCGACTGCGCAGGCTACTTCGGCCCGGAGAGCCGCGTCAAGAACGGCTGGGCGGGGCTGTACGCCGTCACGCCGGATCATAGCCCTGTCATCGAGGAATCCCGTCCCGGGTTCGTCAACGCGGTCGGCTTCTCCGGGCACGGCTTCATGCACGCCCCCGCGACGGGGCAGGTCGTGACCGACATCGTCCGGGAGGGGAAGACGGATATCGTGGACCTGTCGGCGTTCGCTAGTGACCGGTTCGCCGCCCCCTCGGCGGGGGAGTCACACGTCATTTAACCGTCAGGCACTTGTTTTGGGGACCGAACCTCCGGCCGGATGTCGACCGTCCGTGACCTGACCCAAGCTGATGCCTCGGCGTTGGCGGCGCTATACGGCGAGTACGATTGGTGGGATGACCGCACTCCCGAGGAGGTGCGGGTCGCGCTCGAGGGCACCGAGGTCGCCGTGGGCGTCGTGCGCGGTGATGACCTGGTCGCCGCCGCGCGGGTGCTGACGGACTACACCTACTACGCCACCGTGTTCGACGTCATCGTCGCCACTGACCGCCGCGGCGAGGGGTACGGGGAGCTACTAATGGACGGGGTGATTGACCACCCAGACCTGCAGGCAGTCGACGGGCTGTCGCTCTTGTGTCGCCGCGGGCTGGTGGGATTTTACGAGTCAGTCGGCTTCGAACTGTTCGACCCGGAGATGGAGGTGCCGGAGGGGGGCCGCGAGGAGCTGGTGCGGATGACCTACAGCCGGGAGTAGCCGGCTACCAGTCCGTCGAGAGATCCACCTCTGAGTGGGGTGGCGGCAGCAGTATCTCGGTCCCCGGGTGCTCATCACGCCACTCTCCCCAGGACGTGAGCGTGGAGGGGCGGATAGGGAGCCGAGTGCCGGCGTGCTCCCCGCAGATGGCCTCGCCGATGGCTTGGCTCCAGAAGCTCCGGGTGCGCTCATCGTACATCACGAGGTTGCCGCCCTCGACTACCCGCGGCAGGTCCGAGGCGTTCCAGCGGTCCGCGCCGAACGCCCGGCCGGCCTTCGCGCTGGCGGTGATGTAGCGGTCCGGCGGCTTCCAGAGCTGGCCGGAGACGCCGAATCGAGTCGGCTCGCCGTCGACTACCCGCGAGGCGACCAGGCCGCTTCGGCAGATCGAACAGTAGGTGACGATGAGCGGCTCGCCGAATGTGTCGTTGACTATCTCGTGGAACCACAGCACGGACAGCGGATACGCCCTGGCGCGGCCGTCGTGCTCGATGCCGACCACGACCGCCTCGTCGGTAAGCCCCGGGTCGTCGCGGACGCGTTTGTACTTCGGGCTGAGGTCGTACCCCTCCCAGGTCGTGTCGAACGCCGGCTCCGTTATCTCCCGGATGGAGAACTCCTCGATCACCTCGCTGATACAGATCTCCGAGGGGATGCCGAGGGTTGCGAGTTTCGTCGCGTTTCCCGCGCGGTTCACCGTCGTCGCGCTCCCGTTCTCGGTTGTCGTCGTTCCGGCGTCGGTCGTCGTCGTTCCAGCGTCGGACGCAGAGCAGCCGCTTAGCCCCACGAGGGAGCCAGCGGCGAGCGCCGACAGCAGCCGGCGGCGCCTCATATCTGTTGGCGGGGCCCGCGGTGGTTAACGCTTAGAGGGGTCGTGCGACGGGTCCGCACAGGCACCTACACAAGCCCCTCTTCGCGCATCCCGCGGGCGACCGACTCGGCGGCGTCGAGGAACGCGTCCAGCTGTTGCTCCGTGGTCTGGTAGGAGACCGCGCCCATGTGCCCGGGGAGGAAGTAGAATCCTCGCTCAATGAGCCGGCGGTGGAACTCCACCAGCGCCTGGCGGTCGGTGCCCGTCTCCACGTCCGCGACCGTCTCCAGTTCCTCGTCGGGGGCGAACTGGGTGAGAAACAGCGAGCTCTCCCCCAGCACTGCCGCGTCGACGCCGAGCCGGTCGTAGGCCGCCCGCAGCTCCTCACGGACCCGCTCGGCTTGGCCCTCCGTGTACTCATAGACAGGCTCCTCCTCAACGACGTCGAGACTCCCGAGCCCGGCGGCGGCGGTCATGGGGTTCATCGAGAACGTGCCCCCGCCCGCGATGACCGGGGCTGAACCGTCGTAGTCGGGCCGGGCACGCTCGAACAGTTCCGCCCGGCCCGCCAGCGCCCCCACCGGCAGCCCGCCGCCGAGGAACTTCCCCATCGTCGTGATGTCCGGCGTCACCCCGACGCGGGCCTGGTAGGAGCCCGGCGAGACACGGAAGCCGGTGACGACCTCGTCGAACACCAGCAGCGCGCCGTTGTCATTACAGATATCGTCCAGGAACCGGAGGAACGACTCGTCGGCGCTCACGCCGCCCCCCGCGAGCAGCATCGGCTCCAGTATCACGCCACCGACGTCGTAGGTCTCGAACAGCTCCGTGACGCGCTCGCGGTCGTTCAGCGGGAACGCGTGGACGTGTTCGGCGGCCCCCGGCGGTAGGCCGACGGTCTCCGGCTCCTGGAACGGCGTGTGGATCGCCGAGGAGAGCGCGTCGTTGCCGCCGTGCCAGCCGCCCTCTACTTTCAGAAGGTGCGGGCTTTCTGTCGTCGCGCGGGCCAACCGGCTGGCGTACATCGTTGCCTCCGTCCCGGAGGCACAGAACCGTACTCGCTCGGCCGAGGGGACGTACTCCCTGACCCGCCGGGCCAGGTCCAGGGCGGGCTCGTTGGGCGTGCCGTAGTGCAGCCCGCGATCGACCTGCTCGTGGACCGCCTCCCGCACCCGCGGATGCGCGTGGCCGAGCACGCCGGCAATGTGGTTCATCCAGAAGTCGACGTACTCATTGCCGTCGACGTCACGGATGATTGCACCCTCCGTGCTGTCGATGTAGATCGGGTGGGGCTGGAACGCCCGGATGTTATGCGAGACGCCGCCGGGGAGTACGTCCTCCGCCTCGCGGTGGAGCGATTCGCTTCGGGCCGCACCGTTCGGGAGGTCGAAGCCGTCTCTCATGCAATCGTCCGCCTCGCGGCGGGACCGGGGGAGATTCGTGAGCCACTCACAAGGCTCTACCGCCGACGACAGCCGGGGCTGCCGGACCGTAGCGCCTACCTCCGAACCGGCCGAGACGGACCTATGATCGTTCGTGAGGCCGTCTCCGGTGACGCCGAGGCGGTCCGAGAGGTCCATCGCCGCTCCATCGAGGGACTGGGACCGGCTGCCTACGACCCCGAGCAGGTCGCGGCCTGGGCCGCCGGCTGTGCGTCCGCCGACTACGTCACGCGGATAGAGGGCGGCGGTGTGTTCCTCGTCGCCGAGCGGAACGACGTCGTCGGCTTCGGCTCGCTATCGCTGACGCCGCCAGACGGCTACGAGACCCAGGTCGATGCCGAGGTGACGGGGGTGTACGTCCTCCCCGAAGTCGCCCGCGAGGGAGTCGGGTCCGCGCTGTACGACGCCCTGGAGCGCCGGGCCCGGTCGGCGGGCGTCGACCGGCTCGGTCTGTGGGCCTCCCGGAACGCCGTGTGCTTCTACGAGGCGAACGGCTACGAGCGCGTCCGAGCGCTGGATCATGAGTTCTCGGAACACGAGGACACCGGCGTGACCGGCACGGTTGTGGAGATGGTGAAACCGCTGGCGGACGCCCCGGGGTGAGCCGACCGGGGGGCGCCAGGGGCACTCGACATGGTCAGTTCGTCAGCCCGTAACCCCGCTCGAACAACACGATAACGGCGACGACGGTGAGGGCCGCCGCCACCGCGAGCACGCCCATAGCGGTCAGCGGCGGTACTGCCGACTGACCGAGCAGCCCGTAGCGCACGCCGCTGACGATGTACACCATCGGGTTGAGATAGCTGGCCGCCTGGAGCAGCCCGGGCAGGTCTCCCAGCGGATAGAACACGCCCCCGAAGAAGACGAGCGGCTGGATGAGGAATTGGTTGAACACCGTCAGCTGATCGAAGTCGTCGGCCCACAGCCCGCCGGCCAGGCCGAGACTGCCGAACAGCACGACCACCACCAGCAGGAATCCCGCTAGCAACAGCGGGTGCTGGATCGGGACGTCAGTGAAGGCGAACCCAACGCCGAGGATTATCAGCCCGACGCTGAGTCCGCGGACCGCACTGCCGACGAGATACGCCAGCACGGCCTCGGCAGGGCGCAGCGGCGAGGCAATGACGGCGTGGACGTACTCCTCCCAGCGGCCGTGGAACAGCGTGAACGAGGAGTTCTGGAACGACTGGCTGATCGCCCCCAGCGCCACCAGCCCCGGGAGCACGAACTGGAGGTACGGCACCCCCGCTGTCTCGCCGATGCGGGCGCCCAGAACGACGCCGAACACGGTGACGTAGAGACTGTTGGTCACTACCGGCGGCAGCACGGTGTTCTTCGGCCGGCGGACGATCCGCAGGGTTTCCCGGCGGGCCAGCGCCCCCGTTCGCACCATCCACGCCGGCCACCGGGCCTCCTCGGCGCGGGCCGTCTCCTCTTGGAGGCTCACTGGCTCACCTCGCGGACTTCAGCGTCGCTCTCCCCGTTGGCGCTCTCCGTTGTCCGGGTGAGGCCGACGAACACGTCCTCCAGGGTGGCCCGCTCGGTGTCGGCCTCCGTCACCGTGTGGCCGGC
>CAZLOO010000145.1:0-6079 GCA_964561055.1 uncultured Halobacteriales archaeon | reverse complement strand
CTGTTCGCGAAGGTGGAGGCGTTCAACCCCTACTCCGTAAAGGACCGCATCGCCCGCGAGATGGTCGACCGCGCGGAGGCTGCCGGGGAGCTCGCGCCTGGCGACACCATCGTTGAGCCGACCTCCGGAAACACCGGCATTGCGCTGGCGTTTGTCGCCGCAGTCCGAGGGTACGACTGCACGCTGGTGATGCCTGAATCGATGAGCGAGGAGCGCCGCCGGGTGATGCGCGGGCTCGGCGCGGACATCGAGCTTACCTCCGCCGAGGAGGGGATGGATGGCGCCATCAAGCGCGCCGAGACGCTGGCCGACCGGCCGGACGCGTTCCGGCCCGGCCAGTTCGAGAACGAGGCCAACCCGGCGGCCCACTACGACACTACCGGCCCGGAGATATGGCGGGCGACCACCGGCGGCGTGGACACGCTGGTGGCGGGTGTCGGCACCGGCGGTACGCTCACCGGGACGGCCCGCTACCTGAAGGAGAAGCGGTCGGCGCCGGTCCGGGCGGTGGCCGTCGAGCCAGCCGAGTCGCCGCTGCTGTCGGCCGGCGAGACCGACGATCACGGCATCCAGGGGATTGGCCCCTCCTTTGTCCCGGAGACGCTGGACACCGGGCTGATCGACGACGTCCGGACGGTGAGCGAGGACGACGCCGTTGAGCGCGCTCGCGCGCTCGGCCGCGAGGCCGGCCTGCTGTGTGGCATCTCGGCAGGCGCCGCCGCCGAGGCCGCCATCCGGGAGGCTCGCGAGCACCCCGAGGAACTGACGGTCGTCCTGCTCCCGGACACCGGCGAGCGGTACCTCTCGACGGAGCTGTTCGACTTCGAGGATGTCGAGTGACTGCCGCTCGGGCTCGGGGGGAGGGGTAGGGTGGAACCGACACCTCGGGCCCAGCAGCGAGGCAGCGTCAACCGGGACCTCCTCCTATCGCCCGGAGATCACGTCAGCCCGCACCAAGGAAGTCCGACAATCCGATGCCGGGAGAGGGTCTCCCGGTGTACCGGTCGCCGTGTCAATCGTCGGCCGGCGCGCCCTGACCGGCCAGCGGCTCAAACACGTCCGCCAGCGACTCGCCCATCTCGGTCAGCCTGTTGACCTCTGTCCGGACGGCGTCGAGGTCCTCGCGCATCGCGCTCACCTTCTCGGAAACCTCCGAGACCTCCCCCTCGACGGCGCGGACCGACTCGCGAACCTCGCCGAGTTCCGACTCCAGGCCGTCGATGCGGCCCTCCAGGGCGTCGCGCTCGGCGCTGCCATCCTCGAGGCTGTCCTCAATGCGCTGGACGTCGTCCTCGACGCCGCTCTCGATGCCCTCCGCCCGGTCCTGGAGCCCATCGACTCGGTCGTCGACGTCGTCGAGGCGCTCGTCGAGGCCGGCGATTTCCCCCTCGAGGCGGTCGATGAGCTCCGGCGCGGTGCCGTGCTCGTTGATGAGCTCCTCGAGGGCGTCCGTGTAGGCGGCGAACTCGCCGACGCGGGCGCTCAGCCAGTCAACGCGGGCCTCGACGCTGCGCCGGTCACGGCCCTCGCCGCTGTCAATCGCCGACGTCTCCGCGCTTCCGGTCGCGGGCCCGGGAATCCCGGCGGACCCGGGGGACGTTGAGGAGGACGAACCTGACGACCCAGGGGTCGCGCTCCCGCCGGCGGACGAAGGCTCGCCACTGTCGCTCTGGGAGGTGCCTGACCGGGTCATGGTGGCGGTCTCGACCCCCCGGATCGCAGGAGGGCCCAGCTCCACCCTCTCGACGGGTTCGGAGAGCCTGATGCCGTACCTGATGCGTACGGGCTCGTCCTCGACGGCTTGTTTCATCGACGCCCGCTGGGGGGTAATGTCCCCGGAGTCGGGCCCCTCTCCCTTCTGGAAGCCGACCGCCTCCACCGGGAGGTCCGCGGCGAACTCGTCCACGACATGGACCAGCACCAGGGGCTCCGAGCTCGTCGAACGGATAGTGACGGTCCCCACCAGACCGCCCTCCGTGCTCTCGATGCGTCGCGTGACAGTGACGTCCTCGTGAGAGGCCGTCGTCTCGTTGCTGTTAGATCTCGGCCGTTGCAACCGCTCCCACCAATCAGTAATGTAATCCTACGGAACTAATAACCCGCACAGAGTTTTCAGAGCCTGAACCAGCGCCACCGTACCCGTGGTACCCCGGGTGGGCCTGTTTGATGTTCCGTCGCGTACCGCCCGGCTGTGACCGAGTGGTACCAGTTTAATTGCCCGAACTGTCCGGCAGCGTTCGAGGTGGACACGACGGTGATGGTCGAGCTCCAAGAGGTCGGCTGTGTCGAATGTGGCGTGCCGGTATCGGGGTCGGCGTTCAGTCCGCCGGGCAGCCCGCCGCCGGTCGTCGAGTAGTCACCAGTCGGCCAGAGTCGCGTGCCGGTCGGCGACGGCCGCCACCCCCTCGGCGTCGAGCAGCCCCCGCTCCGTCACCACGCCGTCAACCAGGTCCACCGGCGTCACGTCGAAGGTTGGGTTCTCGACCGTCACCGGCGCCGACCCGTCGTACACTGCCTCGGGCGGGCCGGCCTCGAGGCTCGGCTCCGCAATGGGGCTGATTTTGTCGGCAGCGGTCGCGACCAGCAGCCGGGCTCCCTCGCGGGCGGCGGCCAGCGCGGCCCCTCGGGTACCGGTCTTGTTGACGACGCTCCCGTCTCGGAGCACGGTGTCGGCCCCGACGACCACGCTGTCCACGTCACCCCTGGCGAGCAGCGTCGCCACGGCGGCGTCGGTCACCAGCGTCACCTCCGTCCCGGCATCAGCCAGCCGTTCAGCGGTGCCGACCCCCTCCCGCGCCGGCCGGGACTCCGCGACGACGACCCGCTCGGGCGCATCCGACAGCGCGCGCTCGACGGTGCCCGACCGCGAGAGGGTGAGCACCGTCTCTCCCTCGACGAGCGCGGCCGCCTCTTCGCCCGCGGCCGCGTCGGCGGACAGTGCGGCTGCTATCCCCTCGCTCGCGGCCCGCTCGAGGGCCGCGACCCCGTCCGCGCCGGCCATCGCGCGGTTGATTCGCGTCCGTAGCGCGGTCATGCTCGGGCGGGCGGCCAACAGGTCCTCCGCGACGGCAGTCAGGTCCGCGGGGTCCCCGCCGCGCTCGGTCAGCAGCGCGGCCTCATCGCGCAGGACCTCGAGCGCCCGTACGGAGAGGTACGCCGACCCGTGCTCCGTGTCCCCAGCGATTGACTCGGGGGTGGGCCGCACCCGGTCGTAGGAGGTCCACAGCCGCGGCACGGTCTCGCGCCGGAGTATCTCTGTCGGCGGGCCCCACCCGACAGCCGCTGCCTCCTCATTGGGCATCACGTCTCGCGAGTCGCAGTCGAACAGGAACGGATGAACCGTCCACTCACGGTCGTCGCTGTCCCGAAAGGTGAACGGCTCGCCGGTCCGGACGAGTTCCGGGTCGGAGCGCCCGGTCTCCTCGCGGATCTCCCGGCGTGCGGCCGACCTGGGCTGTTCGTCTTCGACGTACCCTGAGATCGCGGCCCACCGGCCGGGGAACGTGCTGGCACCCTCGCTTCGCTGGATGAGTAGCACCTCCCCGGCGTTGCGCAGGAAGGCGGTGATGACCGCCGCGGGGTCGGATGCGTCGGTCATAGCGGGAGTGGACGGTCGGCGGTCAAAAGCCCCACGTCAGCGGGCGTCGACCGGCGACTCCGTGACGACGGGGGCTCCCCTCACCGGCCACCGGGGCAGTCACGCGGTTAGCGGGCCTCTTGAAGCGCCAAGCTAACGCCCGGTCGAACCGACCGAACAGCCCGAACTAGTGGGGCGGGATACCGGAGACGAGGATCCCCTCACAACCGTGGCCCACGGCCGTCTCGAGGACGGCATTCTAGAGGCGACCGACGGCACCGACCGCCAGGCAGGAGACGGCCAGGTCGCCGACCACGGCCCGCGCCTGGCTAGCACTGTAGCCGAACCCCTCTCCGCCGGAAAGGCCGACGACGACCCGGTTACGAGTGTCGAATTTCGACTCAATGACGACGGTCAGCACGACCAGTGCCGCGCCCTCCCGCTCGGTCGCAGCGACGGCGGCCGCGAGGGAGCGGTTGGCGGCGACGTTTTCCTCGACCGGGGACCGGAGACATCAAACCCGAACTGTTTACACGGTAGACCAACCGTACCGCGCATGGCACCCGAGATAACGGCCATCGAGACCGTCGAGTTCGAATTCCCCCTCGAGGACGTCGGCTACAGCCCCAACGGGTTCTGCCTGGTGTACGAGCCCGGAACGACCACCCGCCGGAAGCTGTTCGGGGTGAAGGTCCACACTGACACCGGTATCACCGGCGAGTACGTCGGCGGCAACTCCCCGGCGATGGCGCAGGTGAATATGTTCGCGGACTATCTGGTCGGACGCAACCCGCTGGCCCGGGAGCGCCACTGGTCCTCGATCAAGCGCGCGCTCCGGAAGTACGACCGGATGGGAATCGGCCCCATCGACATCGCGCTGTGGGACTTCGCCGGCAAGTACCACGACGCGCCGATTCACGAGCTACTGGGCACCTACCGGGAGCGCCTACCCGCCTACGCCTCTACCTACGAGGCGGACCTGAACGGCGGGCTCGACAGCCCGGAGGCGTTCGCGGACTTCGCGGAAGCGTGCTATGAGATGGGCTACGGTGGGTTCAAGCTCCACGTCTGGGAGGCCGAGGAGTGGGGCGACATCGACCGAGAGGTGGCGACCGTCCACGCCGTCGGCGAGCGTGTCCCCGATATGGACCTGATGCTCGATCCGGCTTGCCAGTACGAGACCTGGGGTGACGCCCTACGGGTGGGGAAGGCGTGTGACGAGCAGGGCTTTTTCTGGTATGAAGACCCCTACCGGGACGCCGGCATCTCCCAGCACGGCCACAACCGGCTGGGCAAGCATCTTGACACGCCGCTGCTCCAGACCGAACACATCCGGGGTCTCGAGCCTCACACCGACTTCGTCGCCAGCGGCGCCACCGACTACGTGCGCGCTGACCCGGAGTACGACGCGGGGATCACCGGCGCGAAGAAGATCGCGTCCGTGGCCGAGGGGTTCGGCCTTGACGTGGAGTACCACGCCCCCGGCCCGGCTCAACGGCACCTGATGGCGGCGACGCGCAACTCCAACTACTACGAGATGGCGCTGGTCCACCCGGAGGTCCGCAACCCGGTGCCGCCGGTGTACGCCGATGGCTACGAGGACGCGCTGGACTCCATCGACGACGACGGGACGGTGGGCGTCCCGGACGGTCCCGGGCTGGGAGTAACCTACGACTGGGAGTACATCGAGGCCAACCAGACCGGCAGCCGGCACGTGTACGACTGAGCGCTCCGGGCCGAGGGGAGCGTGGGCCTCAGAACTGCACGTTCGTCACGATTCCCCCTCGTCGAGGATCGCGACGAGTTCGTCGCCGTCGATGCGCACCTCGAGGACCAGGTCCAGGGAAGACTCCGACCGAGCCGTCTGGCGACGGACGGTCGCCGGCCGTCGCGGGACGAACGCCAGCGAGAGTAGATTTCAGCATCACGGAGGAAACACTAACTGGCTAGCGAGCTGTTATTTACTCTCCTCTGTCGTGCCGTCGGTCATGGCAGACCGCCAAACCGACGTTCCCTCGACGGTCGAACGGGTTCGTGAGGACGCCGCCGAGTACCAGACCAATACCCCGACCGATTGGACCTCTCCGGACGAGCGCCGCTGCGGAAGCCGGGACCGCCGCGTGGGGTCGTTCACGAAGCTCCTCGAGCACGACCCCGAGACGGGCCTGCTCACCAAGGACGGGGTCGACCAGTACGACCAACTGGCGAAAGCCATCGAGGATAACGATGGGGCCCTGCTGGACGACGTTCGCCGGGCCAACACCCAGGCCGGAGACGAGTCGAACGGCCGCAAATGGATCAGCCCCCAGTCGGCCAACGCCGGCAGCATTAAAGGCGGCCATCCGGCGACGGTGGGGGACGGCCTCGACGAGTACGAGATGGACGCCCCCAACCCGGTCGACAGCCCGGAGGCCGCTGCGGAGCTGGTGGAGGCGTACCTGTTCGCCGTCTGCCGGGACGTGGAGTTCCGCGATTACGACCCCGGCCGACGGACCGATGACG
>CAZLOO010000144.1:0-6093 GCA_964561055.1 uncultured Halobacteriales archaeon | reverse complement strand
CGTCCCACTCGATCGTTCTCATACGGGCGTGTTACCCGCTGGCACACATCAATCGACCGGTCCCTCGGGGACCGCAACCGCGGGCGTCAAGGGCCGTTGTCGGGCTGGGGCCCGTAGTCGGCCAGCTTGTCGGCGACTCGGTCGAGTTCGGCGTCCTCAAGCGGTATGGGCTCGCCGATCATCCGCGCCTGGCAATATACGCGGGCGACGGACTCGACGGCGACGGCCGTCTCGAGGGCGGCCGCCGGGTCGGGGTCGACGCTGTAGGCGACCAGCCCATGGTTGGCGAGGACGCAGGCGCGGCTGTCGGCGGCCTCCATCGCCTCGACCGCGTTCGCCGCCAGTTTCGTGGTGCCGTAGGTGGCGTACTCCGCGACCGGGACGGTCCGGCCGGCCATCGCCAGCAGGTAGTGGACCGCCGGTAGCGGCTCCCGGAGCACGGCCAGGGTCGTCACCCACGGGGAGTGGGCGTGGACGACCGCGCCCGCGTCGAGTCGCTCGTAGATCCCCCGGTGCATCGGCGTCTCGCTGGAGGGGGCGTTCTCACCCGCCAGCTGCTCCCCGTCCAGCGAGACCACGGGCACGTCCTCGGGGGTAATCCCGTCATAGGGGACGCCCGAGGGGGTGATCGCCACCCGGTCGTCCCGGCGGACGCTGAGATTGCCCGTCCGGCCGGGGGTGAGCCCCGCGAGCGCGGACACCTGCGCCGCGACCTGTCGGCGTTCGTCCTCGAGCATACGCCAGGCTTGCACCGGAGGGCATGAATAGCACGCGGGGGCGCCGGTCAGGATGTATCAGCTGCGGTACGTGACTGGGTTTCAGCGAGCAGTTTTGACCCTCGGGACGCTCGGGCACAGACATGTCCGAGGAATCGACAAGCAAGCGGCTAGCGCCCGGCGACGCCTTCGCCACTCTGGGCAACGAGAACCGGATGGCCATCCTTCGGGCCCTCGGCGAGGACCGGGGGACGCTGTCGTTCTCGGCGCTGTACGACCGGGTGGACGTGGCCGACAGCTCGCAGTTCAACTACCACCTCGACCGGATGGTGGGCCACTTCGTCGAGCGGACGGAGGACGGCTACCGGTTGGCGGGCGCCGGCCGGCGGGTCGTCGAGGCGGTGCTGTCGGGGGCGGTCACCGAGCGGCCGGCCTTGGAGCGGACCACGGTCGAGGAGGCGTGCCCGTCTTGCGGCGCGCCGGTGGCCATCGAGTGGCAGGAGAGCGGCGTAGGCGTGTTCTGCAGCGAGTGTGCCGGCCGTTACGGTCGGGAAAGGTGCAGTCGCGACACCGACGCCGGCTACCTGGGGCGCTATCCGTTCCCTCCGGCAGGGCTCCGGAACCGAGACGCCGAGGAAGTGCTGGAGGCGGCCTGGACGTGGGCGAATCTTGAGATCCTCGCGCTGGCCAGCGGGCTCTGTCCGCGCTGTTCGGCAACCGTCGGGTGGGAGACGGAGCTGTGCGAGGACCACGACGCCGACGAGGGACTGTGCGGGACCTGTGACGGCCGCTACGCCCTGACGGCCCGAGTCACGTGCACCAACTGCATCCTGGAGACCGGTGGGGAGCCGGTGGTGGGGCTGGTTGCCGAGACGGAGCTGCTGGCGCTGCTGACCGGCCACGGGCTGAACCCAGTCAGCCCGGTGTCGGTCCACCGGGTGGAGGCCATCCACGGCGACTACGAGGAGACGGTGCTCTCGCGGGAGCCCCTGCGGGTCCGGTACACGTTCGCGGTCGGGAATGAACGCGTCTCGCTCACCGTCGACGACGACCTTTCGGTAGTCGGGAGCCGCCGCCACTCGGGGGGCAAGCGTTAACCGGCCGACTCGCGCCGTAGAGCTGTGGGATACGACTCCGAGCCGGTCGGCGCGCTGCTGTCGCAGGTCGCCTCGCCGAGCATCACCCCCGGCGGTGGCACGTGCGCGGCCGTCGTCGGCGCGATTGGCACAGCGCTGTGCGAGATGGGTTGCATCCACACCGTCAGCAAGGAAGGCTATGGCGAGGTAGCCGCCGATCTCGAAGCGACGGGTGAGAGGCTACGGGTAGCCCGTGAACGGCTGCTCGGACTGGCGGACGCGGACGCCGCGGCGGCCGAGGCGCTGTTTGACGCTATCGACGCCGGAAGCGATACCGAGCGGGCTGGCAAGCGGGCGACCGGCGTGCCGCTGGCGGTCGTCGAGACCTGCGTGGCCGTCCTCGAGGCAGCCGTCACGGTGGTGGCAGAGGGGACCGACACCGTCCGTCCAGACGTCGTCACCGGAATTCTCTGTGTCGACGGCGCCCGGCGGGGCGCGCTGTACACCGTCCGGACGAACGCCGACTTCCTCAAAGACGAGTCGTTCGTCGCGGAGATGGAGAGCCGGGGCGCCACCCTCGACAGCCGGGCGACGACCGCGCTGGAGGCCATTGACGACCACCTCGGGGACGAGCGGCTGTGGGGCGGCTGAGCGCGGCCGGTCGTGAGAGCCTTCCGCCCAGGCCCCCAGAGGCCGCTATGACCTCGTGGGACGAGCGCTTCCGGAAGGGCGAATACCCGACCGACCCGGACCCGTCGCCGGTACTCCAGCGGTACGTCGACAGCTTCCCCGATGGGCGGGCGCTCGACGTCGCGACGGGAACCGGCCGGAACGCCGTGTTCCTCGCGGAGCGGGGGTACCGCGTCGACGCCCTCGACCAGTCGCGTACCGGGCTGGAGATCGCCAGGAAGAACGCCGCCGAGCGGGGCGTCACCGATCACGTCGAGTGGGTCCAGGCCGACGTCCCCTCCTACCGGTTTCCGGAGACCACATACGACGTGATCACAGTCAGTTACTACCGCGTGGTCGATCGCCTGCCCGATATAACCGAGGCGCTGACTCAAGGGGGAGTGCTGTTCGTGGAGCACCACCTCCGGTCGAGCGAGGAGGTCGATGTCGGGCCCTCCGGCGATCGCTACCGGTTTGGCGCCAACGAGCTGCTGCACGCCTGTCTGGGGCTGACGGTGCTGTACTTCGAGACCGTCACCGAGGAGCTCAAAAACGGCCGGCGGAGCGCCACGACTCGGGTCGTCGCCCGGAACAGTCGTGGGACCCGCCAGTCGTATCCGGCGGTCAAGCGCTAACCGGTACGCGGATCGTCCGTGTCGCCAGCGCAGTCAGCCTGTTGCTGCCCCGTCGAGGGCGTATACCGTCCCCTCGACGCCGACGAAGGCGGTATCCCCTGCAGCCGCCAGCCCGGTGAGAGCGGCGTCGGGCGCGAACGTCCAGCGCTGGTCGCCGGTGGCCGGGTCTAGCGCGTGGAGGCTGTCCGCCTGCATATCGAGCGCGAACACGGTCGTCGAGGCGTGAACAGCGAGGCGCTTCGCGCTGCCCTCGCCGAACGACCACTGCCGCTCGCCCGACACCGGGTCGAGAGCGTGGACACCAGCACCGCCGACGAACAGCCGCTCGCTGGTGCGCTGGACCGTCGGGACGAACCCCTCGCGGTCGACCTCCAGCGTCCAGCGTTCCCCGCCGTCGAGCGGGCTCACCGCCAGCAGCCGGCCGTCGTAGTCCCCGACGTAGACGGTCGTACTCGCGGCCGACCGGGGTCGCGTCACCGCCGAGACGGTAAACCCCGCCTCCCGGCGCCAGCGCTCGCCGCCGTCCGTCAACCCCAACGCCCGGACGACGCCGTCGTGGGCGAGAAAGACGCGCTCACCGTTGTTGCCGACGGCCGGGCCCTCGATGCTGGCGGAGCTGACCGACCAGCGGTTGTCGCCGCTGGCCGGCTCTATCGCCCGCAGGCCGGCGCGGGTGACAACCAGGAGCGTCCCCCGTCGGACGGTGCCGTCACCGGCGGTGGCGTCCCCGCCCGGAACGCGCCAGCGGCGGGTGCCGTCCGCCGCCTCAAGCCCGTAGAGGTACTCGCCCTCGGCGCCGCGCTGGTCGTCGTGGCGCCCGAGGAACACGGCGTCGTCGGTCGTCCCCAGCGGCGCGAGAGCGCGTCGGTCGTCGGTGTCGAACCCCCAGATGCGACGCCCCCGCACGGGATCGACCGCGTGGAGCGCCGTGTCCTGGCCCTGGCTACCCTGTGGGCCGGTCGTGATATACACCCGCGGCCGGTCGTCGCCGCCGTGCAGCGGCGTCGTCCGCGGCGTGTCCGGGAGCGGGACCTGCCAGGTCTCGGAGCCGTCCTCGAGCCCGAGCGCCGTCAGCGCGCTGTCACCGGCGGCTCCGGAACGCCCCCCGGCAACGTACAGCGCCGGCGTCGGGGGATCGGTTGGCGCGAGCGTCAGCGACGCCAGCGCGTCGTGGGGCGTGCGGTAGGTCCAGCGCGCGTACGCCGGCTCCGGAGCCGGGAGCGACCCCTGTTCGGTGTCGTCGGGCGCGGTGACCGTGCCGTCCGGAGAGTCCGCACCAGGGGCTGCCCGCCGGCCCTGACAGCCGGCGGCCAAGGCGGCCACGCCCGCCCCGCCGAGTGCCTCTAACATCCGTCTGCGCGAGAGGGCGCGGTCCGTCGTCGGAGAGTGTCGTCGCACAGTGACTCCCGCGGCGAGACGACAAAAGGGTCTTCCGTACGATGAAACGGCTCTCTGAGCGTGCGACCAGTTCCCCGCCCGGGCCGAGCCGGGATGGAACGACACTTACACCTGGTCCCGTAGTTTCGAGCCGACACGGATGGAGTCGTACGACGTCGTCGTCGCGGGCGGCAGTCCCGCGGGGCTGCAGTTCGCGCGAGAGGTGTGCGGACGGACGGACCGCTCGGTGGCGGTGCTGGAGGCCAATCCCGCGCTCGCGGATAACGACAAGTCCACCGGCGGCACGTTCCCGGGAGTTCTCAAACGGTACGACGTGCCCGATTCGGTGGTGATGGCCCGCAACGGAGAGATACTCCTGGAGGGCCCCACCGAGCGCAGCCGGTTTGAGGTCGCCAACTGTGTGCTGGATTTCCCCGCGTTCCTGGAGTTCCTCGGGCGGGACGCGGCGGAGCGGGGCGCCGATATCCGTACTCGGATGCGGGTGACCGGGCCGGTGCTCACGGACGGGCAGGTCGTCGGCGTGGACTGCCTGACGCCGGGAAGTCCCGAGCGGATCGGCGCGGACGTAGTGGTCGACGCTACTGGGCCGGCGGGCGTGCTCACCACGGAACTGGACATGTGGGACCGCAAGGCCGCCCAGCGGGGGGTCGCTAAGGAGTACGAAATCGAGGGAGAGTGCGATCTAGAGGCGCTTTTGTTCCGGTTCGACCATGACGTCGCCCCCGGCGGGTACGCCTGGACGTTTCCGGCCGGCGAGGAAGTATTCAAGACCGGCGTCTGCTGGATCGACGACTTCCGACCAGCCCACGCGCCTGAGGACGACCCCGCTATCGACGCGTACATCGAGGCGTGGGTGGGCGAGGACCCGCGCTGGTCGGTCGATGAGGTGCGGGCCGTCCACGCGGGGGAGGCCCGGTCGGACAACTCTATCAACCAGCGTGCCGGGGACGGTATTGTCGCTATCGGCGACGCCGTCTCCAGCATCAACCCCATCTTCGGCGAGGGGATCCGCCCCGCGATGGAATCGGCAACGATGGCCGCCGACGTCGTCGTCGACGCGCTCTCCCGGGATGACACCTCCCGCGAGGCGCTAGCGCCGTACGAGCGACGCTGGAACCGCGAGAAGGGGCAGACCTGGCGCACCCAGCGGATGATCGGGGAGTTGCTATACGACTTCTCGCCCGCCCAGCAGGACGGCTTCGTCCGCCGGGCCGGCCGCCTCTCGAAGGCTCAACTCGAGCGGTTCCAGCAGTACGAACTGACGGTGCGGGACCTGCTCGGGCTGTACCCGCCCGCGGCGAGGGACCTCCGCAAGCTGCCGACGCTGCTGCGACACGTCCGGTGAGCGGTCGTGGGCAGTCATCGGGCAGCATCGGCAAGAGCGGCCCACCACGACACCACCGCTACTGGCCGCGGCAATCGCCTCAATGTGGATACCGGCCTGGCATGCGCCGTCCGGTAACCGGACGCTCTTTGTGGCGGCTCCCGCTGGGAGCCGTATGGAGTACACGGTCGTCCTCAGCGACAACAAGACGGTCGACCCAGCCCACCAGGCGAACGTCCTGGAGGCCGCGGGCGCGGCGGTGGAGGTGCTCGACG
>CAZLOO010000143.1:0-6130 GCA_964561055.1 uncultured Halobacteriales archaeon | reverse complement strand
CCTACTCCTCCGTGTCGCTCCCGTTCTCCAGGCGCTCCCGGAGGTTCTCCAGCGTGGAGCGCAGGACGCGGCTGTTGTACCGCTTCACGAACGGCTCGACTACCGCGTCGAGGACCGGTACTGGGATGTCGTAGTCGGCGTTGTAAGTGACCCGGGTGCCGCCGTCCTCTTCCTCGAAGCGCCACTCGATCTCCCCTTCGAGGTCGCCTGTCATTTCGAAGACGATACGCTCGTTTGGCTCGTACCGAATCGCGGTGACGTGCCCGTCCAGTGATACTCCGGCCATACCGTAGGTGTACGCCGCCCGGGCGCCGCCGTTTTCCAGGCGCTCGACGGTCTCCGAACGGATGAGGCTCGGCGTTATCTCTACCTGGTTCTCCGGGTGGTCCATGTACTCGAACACGCGCTCTACCGGTGCGTCGACGTGTACAGAATGGCTAACTCGTGCCATAACAACAGGGAGCGATTGCAAGGTCGTCTGCGCCGCGGGCACTGTGCCACGTGCCACCCGATAAGATGACCGGATGGATTATAAATAATGGTGTGTCAAATAGTCACATGGTTTGGCCACGGGACAGCGTTTAGGTCCTTCCGTGGCCACCGGGGTGTATGCATACGACCGCGGCGTTCGCGGGCCTGGACTGTACGGACTGCGGGGAGCGATTCACCGCGGCGGAGGCGCCTGGGCGCTGCCCTGACTGTGAGGGGATTCTCGACCCGTCGTATGACTACGACAGCCTCGATATCAGCCGCGAGGGTATCGAGCAGCAGCGTTTCGACTCAATGTGGCGCTACGACGACCTCCTGCCGTTCCCTCGGGAGATTGCGGTTACCAGCGACGAGGGAGCGACGGCACTTACGGACTGTCCGGCGCTGGCCGACAGAATAGGAGTCGGGAACGTCTTTCTGAAGGACGAGGGGCGCAACCCCACCGGGACGTTCAAGGACCGTGGCCAGACGCTGGCGATGACAGCGGCCGTCCAGCACGGCGCCACCGACGTTGCACTGTCCTCGGCGGGGAATGCCGGCCAATCGGCGGCAGCCTACGCCGCGGCCGCCGGCATCGACGCCCACGTGTTCCTCCCCTCGCGGGCGGGCTACACTCAAAAGGCGATGACGCGGGTCCATGGCGCCGACCTTACCGTCGTCGAGGGGAAGATCGACAACGCCGGCGCTGCCCTCGCGGACGCGATGGCCGAGCACTGGCACTCGGTGAAGACCTTCGTCACCCCCTACCGCCACGAAGGGAAGAAGACGATGCTATACGAGACCGTCGAGCAGATGGACTGGGACGTGCCCGACGCCGTCGTCTACCCAACCGGCGGTGGGGTCGGCCTCGTGGGGATGCATAAGGGCGCCCGTGAACTGCGGGACTTGGGGCTGATCGACGACCTGCCGGCGATGTACGCCGCCCAGTCGACCGGCTGTGCCCCCATCGTGGCGGCGTTCGAGGGCGGCCGGGGCCGCCACGAGCCGTGGCCCGATCCGGACACGGTGTGTGCTGGCATCGAGATACCGGATCCTGGCGCCAGCGATCTCGTGCTCGACGCTCTCGACGAGTCCAACGGCGGCGCGGTCGCCACCGCCGACGAGACAATACTCGACACCGTAGCGCTGGTTGCCCGCGAGACCGGCCTTGAGATGGGGGCGACCTGCGCGGCGGCCGCAGCCGGCGCAATGGAACTGGCTGAACGGGGCGAACTCGGTTCCGACGACACCGTCGTCCTGCTGAATACCGGCGCCGGCAACAAGGACGCGGACGTGCTCCGGAGCCACCTCGGATAGGGCGAAAAGGTTGAACCCCGAGCGCTCCAACGCGAGACATGGACGAGGACGCCCGCGTCGCCGCCCTTGAGGAAGTACCACCCGACGGCTCGCTGCTGTTCACCGTCCGAGACGGGTTCGACCGCGAGGAGGCCATCCTAGTGCGTCTCGGAGACGAGCCCGACGCCGACGACATCGCGGCCTGGCGCAACTACTGCCAGCACTGGACGGACGTCCGCCTCGACAAGGGTTCGGGGGTGACACTCCGGGAGGGTGACATCGTCTGCGGGAAGCACGGGGCCAGCTTCCGCCCGGACGACGGCTACTGCACGTTCGGCCCCTGCGAGGGTGCCTATCTCGACGAGATCGAGATCGCCGTCGAGAACGGTGCCGTCTACCTTGTCGACGAGCGCTACGAGTTCGATGGCCTCGGCCCCTCCGGTGAGTACGACCTTTCCTCGACCGGCCGCATCGATTTCACCGGGACGTAGGCGCCCTACTCCAGCCGCTCGCGGGCGGCGGCCACCCCGGCCGCCGGGTCGCAGTCCACGCCGACCTCAGCAAGCGCCTCACCGACGGTGCGGACCCCGCGGACCACCTGGCCGAGCGCCAGGTTGCCCATGTTCGAGACGCGGAATATCTCCCCACCGAGGTGGGCCTGGCCGCCGCTGATGGAAACGCCTCGCTCCTCGACGGCAGCGAAGAACTCCTCCGGGCTCTCCCGAACCGTGTCGGGCAGGTCAATGGCGGTGAGTGTGTTCGAGCGGACGGTCGCGCCGGTCGCATCGGGGAAAGGCTCGAGACCGAGCGCGTCGAACCCGTCCCGGAACGCCCGGGCCTGGCGGTGGTGGCGCCGGATACGCGCGGGCATCCCCTCCTCGACTATCTCCTCGACGGCGGTCGCCAGCGCCCGGAACAACGGCACTGCGCTCGTGAACGGCGTCTGGTTGCTCTCACCCTTCCGGAGGTGCCACTCCAGGTCCTCGTAGAAGGGAGCGCTCTCCCCGTCGGCGCGCTCGGCGGCCCGCTCAGTGACGAACATCGCGCTCACGCCGGGCGGCGCCGCTAGCGCCTTCTGGGCGTCCGTGACGGCGATGTCCACGTTCCAGTCGTCGATGCAGAACACGTCCCCGCCGATGGAGGTCACCCCGTCGACGACGAACAACGCGTCATGCTCGCGGGCGATGCGCCCGACGCCCGAGACGGGATTGAGCAGGCCTGTGGAGGTCTCGTTGTGAACGACAGTCACCAGGTCCGTCTCGTCGGTAATGGCAGCGGCCACCTCCTCCATGTCGAAGGACTCGCCCCAGGGGACCTCGATGCGTTTCACCCGGCAGTGGCGGTCGGCGATACGGGCAAACCGGCGGCCGAACTTCCCGTTGACGAGCGCGACCACCTCGCTGTCCGGCTCCACCAGGTTGGCGACAGCCATTTCCATCCCCATCGTGGCCGTCCCGTTGAGAATCAGGCTCGTGCCGTCGCCCGTCTGTCGACCGTTTGGGGTCGACCGGGTGAACACGTAGTCCAGCCCCTCCCGGGCGCGCTCGTAGACGGCCTCGAACGCGGCCGACCGGTGGGACACCATCTGCCCGTCCATCGCGCGGCGGACAGCGTCCGACAGCGGCACCGGGCCGGGGTTGAGAAGCAGGAAATCCTCTGCCATATTGGCGCATCACACCGGACCGGGTTAAGCGTCTTCGGTGTGTGCCGTGGTGTTGTTCCGCTGGCGTGGTCCGTGTGGGTGGTCGAGCGTGTGGGACCTCCGCTACGCTGATTCCGTTGCAGCTCTCCAGCAACGAAGATTTCAGCTGACGTAATCGATACAGTGTGCGTATTCCGCTCCTCGTCGTTATCTGTGGGTGGTTCGGAAATCCGCAAATGGAAAGACAGCTAACCGATGGGAGCTCCTCCAGGCGACGAGTGTCGCAGTGACCGCTGGAGCGCTCTCAGGCTGTCTCGGGCCCGATGCGGGCCTCTCTTAGGCGCTTCATGAGTTTCTCGCCGGAAGTAACAATTATGACGGTTCTATCATTGATATGACCGGCGGCAACACGGTATCGATTGGCGTCGGTATCGACGAGCGTGCCGAGAACGAACTCGCGTTTAACCCCTGCCGCAGCATGAATCACAGCCGGGACGACGGTCATCTGAGAGTGGAGAGGTGGCACTCGTAGTGTCATCTCAACGGTGGCCACTCATTCGGAGTTCGCGAGCGACCGGGTCAACCTCCGGACGCACGACGAGTCGGAATCCAGCTTCGGGCTGTCGTTCAACACCGCTGGACTCGGACTGTACGTCTGGGGTTCCCACGAGACCCAGAGCATGAATGGTACGATCGAGGTCATTGACTCGTGACACGAGACTTCACTCGAGATGCGCACGTAGCCGCTGGATCGGTACTGGACCGGATACTACACCGTCATTCCACTGCCAAATTCACTCCCTGTGTTCAGCAGAGGTTCCTATCAACCACTGAGAGATTCCAGCCCGTCCAGGCTATCGCGTATCACTCCTCGACGTCGACGCCGCGCTCGGTCATCATCTCGAAGAATTCATCTGGCTCTAGCACCGGCACGTCCTCGCTCTCGGCGTCGTCCATCTTCGACTGCCCAGCGCCCTCGCCGGCGACGAGGTAGTCCGTGTTACCCGACACGCTTGAGGTCGCCGACCCGCCGTACCGCTCGACCAGTTCCTGGAGGTCTCCGCGAGTGTACTCTTCAATGCTGCCGGTGAACACCATCGTCAGCCCGTCCAGTTCGTCGCCGCCGGCCGTCTCGAACGGCTCCGGTTCGACGCCGCGCTCGCGGAGGCCCTGGATCACCTCCCGGTTGCGCTCGCTGTCGAAGAACTCCCGCACCTCGCGGGCAACCACCGGGCCGACGTCGTTGACGGCCTCCAACTCCTCGCGGCTGGCGTCCATCACGGCATCCAGCGTGCCGAATTCCCGGGCGAGATTGCGGGCAGTCGTCGGCCCGACCTCCGGGACCCCCAGCGCCGTGAGAAACTCCGGCAGGTCGGGGGATTTGGAGGCCTCCAGCTCCCCGAGCAGGTTGTCCGCGCTTCGCTCGCCCCACCCCTCCAGCTCGATGAGGTCGTCGCGCTCTAGGTCGTACAGCGCTGGTATCGAATCTACGAGCTCCGCCTCGATAAGCTGGTTAAGACGTTCCTCGCCGAGCCCCTCGATATCCAGACCGGAGCGGGAGGTGTAGTGCTCGATGGCGCGCCGGAGCTGGGTTGGACAGGCGAGCCCGCCCGTGCAGAACGCCATTGGACCGTCACGTTCGACGGCGCTATCACACGCCGGACAGTGTTCGGGGAACTCGAAATGGCCCACGCTGTCGTGCTCGATCACCTCGTCGACGTACGGAATGACGTCGCCAGCCCGAAGCACCCGCACCCGGTCGCCGACGTCGACGTCGAGTTCAGCGATCTGGTCAGGGTTGTGGAGGCTAGCCCGCGAGACGGTGACGCCGCCGACGTCAACCGGATCCAGCAGCGCCACCGGGGTGAGCCGGCCGGTCCGGCCGACTTGGACGACAATCTCCCGGACGGTCGTCTCCTCCGTCCGCGGAGGGAGTTTGTAGGCGTACGCCCACCGCGGGAACCGGGAAGTCGCGCCCAGGCGCTCGCACTGCTCGCGGTCATTGACGGTGATGACGACTCCGTCAACCTCGTAGTCCAAGTCGTCGCGGACCTCGACCAGCCGGTCGCGGTACTCGATGGCGTCCTCGATGTCCTCGACCACCTCCGTTCGGTCGTTCACCTTTAAGCCCCACTCCGGCAGAGTCTCGTGAATCTCCCAGTTGGTATCGAACTCCGCGGTGGACTCCAGCACGCCGAAAAAAAAGCAGTCCAGCGGTCGCCCGGCGGTCACCGAGGGATCGAGCTGTCGGAGGGTGCCGGCGGCGGCGTTGCGGGGGTTGGCGAAGGGGTCGTCGCCGCGCTCGATGCGCTCGCGGTTGTACGCCTGGAAGGCGCTCCGTGGCATGAACACCTCGCCGCGAACCGCGAGGCGCTCGGGGGGGTCGCCGGAGAGCCGGAGCGGCACCGCGCCGATGGTCCGGACGTTCTCGGTCACGTCCTCGACGGAGAGGCCGTCGAACTTCGGCTCGACGAAGTACTGCAGGTCGACGTCGTTCCCCTCGTCCCCGGCGGCGTCGGCCCAGGCTTCGAGGCTGGCCTGGCCGTCGGCGTCGAGGTCCGGATCGGTCGCCTCGCGCTCGAGCGCCTCGCGCACCCGTCGGTCGAACTCGCGGACGTCCTCGGCGTCACCGCCCGAATCGATCGAGAGCATCGGCGCGACGTGCTCGACGGTGTCGAGTTCGTCGAGGGGTTCGCCCCCGACCCGGCGGGTCGGGCTGTCCTC
>CAZLOO010000142.1:0-6151 GCA_964561055.1 uncultured Halobacteriales archaeon | reverse complement strand
GTGGCGCTGCTGGGGTTCGCGTTCATGCTGTACGACGAGGGGCTGACCGTGCTGGCGCGGCTCGCCGGCGCGGCCGTGCTCGGTGGGCTCCTGGCCGCGGTCGTGTACGCGCTCATCCGGGCCGCCGGCGAAACCGGTGACGGCGGGCTGTTCGGGAGTGGCTCGTTCAGCCTCCCTTCCGGTGGGGCTGCCGGCACCGACGACTTCGCCTCCACCGCCGTCAATAGTCCCCCGGCGGCCGTCCTGGTGGTGCTGGGGGTAGCGGTGCTGGTGGCGGCTGCCGTGCTGGTGCGGGCCACCGACGACGCGCCGGCCGCGGCGACGGAGCCGCCCGTCGACCCGGAGCCGACGGCGGCGGCCACGGCCGTCGGGAGGGCTGCCGGCCGGGCGGCCGACCGCATCGAGGCCGACGCCGAGGTCGATAACGCCGTCTTCCGGGCCTGGCGCGAGATGACCGATGGGCTGGACCTCCCTCGGGAGACGAGCACGCCCGGAGAGTTCGCGGACGCCGCCGTCGCCGCTGGGATGGCGCGGGACGACGTCCGGGAACTGACGACCCTGTTCGAGGACGTCCGCTACGGCGGGGAGCGCGCCGATGATGAGCGCGAACAGCGCGCGCTAGCCGCGCTTCGGCGCATCGAGGACGCTTATGGTGAGCGGCGATGAACCGGGGGCTGGTCGCGCTGGGGGCATTCGCGGCGGCGGTCGGCCTGGCGGCGGTCGTTAGGCCGTCGGTGGTGGCGGGGATCTCCGTTCCGAGGGTGATGCTCACCCTGCTGGGCGCTGTGGCACTCCTTCAGGGTGCCCGGGTTGCCTACGGCCGCTACAGCGCCGACCCGCCGGCCGAGCGGGACCCGCTGCCCGAGCAGCGCCACATTGCGACCGTTCCAGGGCGGGAGTTCGACGCGACGCTGGCGGAAGCGGCCGCCTGGGGCCGGCGCGGCGGGGTGGCCGAGCGCCGTGAGGTACGCCAGCGCCTCCGGTCGGCGGCGGTGGCAGCACTGGTGCGCTACGAGGGACTAAGCGAGAGCGAGGCGCGCGGGCGCCTCGCGGACGGCACCTGGACTGAGGACCCGGTCGCGGCGGCGTACTTCGCCCGCGGTGGCGTGGTCTCTCCGCGACTCCGTGATCGGGCGCGGGCGGTCGTTGCCAGCCCCTATCGGCTGCGGGCGACCCGTGCTGTCGAACAGCTGTCGGCCGTGACCGACCGGAGCGGGGAGGACGAGCCCGAGTGAGCGAGCGCCGCACGGCCCGCTGGCAAGGGGTCAACGCCGTCTCCCTGCTGCTGGGTGGGGTAGGCGTGCTCGCCAGCGAACCGTCGCTGGTGCTGGCCGGCGTCTTCGGCGTCGCCTTCGGCGCGGTGGCGACCGCCGGCCGTGCCCCGAAAGCGTCGGTGAGCGTCGAGCGGTCGCTGTCCGCGACCGACCCTGACCCTGGGGAGCGCGTGGAGGTGACCGTCCGGGTGGAGAACACCGGCGACGGCCTGCTGGCGGACCTCCGGTGTATCGACGACGTGCCCGAGGCGCTTGCGGTCGTCGAGGGGTCGCCCCGTCTGGCGACGGCGCTACGCCCGGGAAAGACGGCATCGTTCGGCTACAGCGTCGAGGCCGGTCGCGGCGTCCACGAGTTCGGCCCTGCACGGGTACGGGCCCGGGATCCCACTGGCGCGGCCGAGCGGCGGTTCCGAGCCGGGACTGGCTCGGAACTGCGCTGCCTGCCGTCGCTGCCGGAGCCGCTGCGGATGGTACTACCGGCCCAGGCGACAGGTATCGCGGGGCGGGTGGCCACCCGCCAGGGCGGCCCGGGCGTGTCGTTCCACGCCGTCAGGGAGTACCGCCGTGGAGACCCGCTCAACCGGGTCGACTGGAACCGACTGGCCCGCACTGGGGAGCTCTCGACCGTGGAGTTTCGCCGGGAGCGCTCGGCGACGGTCGTCTGTCTCGTCGATGCCCGCGCGGCGGCGTACGTCGCTCCCGGTGCTGGGGACCTGTCGGCGGTCGACCGGTCGGTCCACGCCGCTGGCGCGGTCTTCGCCGGCCTGCTGGCGGGCGACGACCTGGCGGGCATGGCGGCGGCTTCTCCGGAGGACTGTTGGTTCCGGCCGGCCGCCGGCGAACGCCACCGGGCCGAGGTTCGCGAGGCGCTGGCGACCCATCCGGCGCTGTCCCCGTCGCCGCCGGAGGAGGCGTTTTTCGGGACGGCGTGGCTCGCTCGGTTCCGCCGCCGGCTCCCCGCGGACGCGCAGGTGGTGTTCTGCTCCCCGCTGACCGACGACTACGCCGCCCGGGTCGCCCGCCGGCTGGCGGCCGCCGGTCACCCGGTGACGGTGATCAGCTCCGACCCGACGACGGAGGCAACCACCGGCACCCGGCTGGTCCGCGTCGAGCGGACGCTACGTTGCTCCGAGCTCCGGGAGGCCGGCATCCGGGTGGTGGACTGGCGCGACGAGCCGCTGGCGGCGGCCGTCCGACGGGCGACACGGCGGTGGTCGGCGTGAGCGTTGAGGATGACCCTCTGGAGCGCCGCCCGGACCGGTTCGGGGTGACGCTCGCCGGCGCGCTTGCGCTGCTGGCGGCCGCGACTACTGCAACCAGCCTCCTCGCGCTCCCGGTAGGGGTCGGCGGCGCGCTGGTGCTTACGCTGGGCACCGCTCGCGGCTCCGGGGTTATCGTCGGCCTCGGCCTGGCTTGCCTGCTCGGTGGGGTAGTGCTGGCAGGGCTGTTCGGTGCCGGGCCGGAGGCGCTGCTGGTCGGCACCGCTGCGGCCGTGCTCGCGTGGGACGCGGGCGCGCAGGCGGCGGACCTCGGGAGCGCGATGGGTCGGGCGGCCGACACCTCCCGGGCGCTGGTGGTCCACACCGCGGTGAGCACGCTCGTCGCGGCGGTGGTGGCGGCCGCCGGCTATGCCGCCTTCCGGCTCGCCGGCGGCACCCGCCCGATGAGCGCTGTGGTGCTGCTGGTGCTGGGCGCGCTCCTCATCGCACTGGTCCTGCGCGGGTGAGCGCCTGGCGGGCCGGCTCACCCTGGAGCCGTCGGCGCGCTGGCACGGTCGCTGCCTGTTGCGGCCGGGTTTTTACTTTGTCACGCCGTAGCACTCCCTATGACGGACCCGAACCCAGAGCACCTCAGAACGGCCAGCGAGGCGCTGGATCGGGCGGCCGAGTCGATGGAGGACCCTCACGCCGGGCGCGCCCGTGAGCAGGCGGAGACGCTCGCGACGCTCGCAGACCGGGAGCGTGGCCCGGATCACGGTCGCCTGGCGCGCCACGAGAACGCGCTGACGGAGCTACAGGAGGCGACCGGCAGCGGGGCGGTGGCAGAAGCTCTCGAGGCGATACACCGCTACCGGGAGGACCTCCCCGGGGTGTAGCTACTCCCTCTTCTGGACGGTGCCACACTGGTTGCACCGCGAGCCGCCGGCGTCGGGGTCGTACACCAGGCTCCCCTCGGCACACTCCGAACAGCCGGTGTAGCTCACCGATGTGCCGTAGCGGGGGCCGTCGTCTGGGTCGGGCTCCCCGCTGCCGATGCGGAGCCAGCCCCGCAGGAGGTTCGCAAGCTTCCCGAGCACGCTACTCCCCCCGATCCAGCCGGGTCGCCGTCCGCTCGGGGAGGCCGGCGGCGACGATCGCCTCCTGCACCCGGTCGATGTCGTACTCGACGCGGTGCTGTTCGACTGTCGGGCCGTCGAGGTCCACCACCGCGAACGCCGCCCGCGGATCGCGGTCCCGCGGCTGGCCGACGCTCCCGGGGTTGACGACGAGCGTCCCGCCGACCCGCTCGTGGGCCTGGACGTGGGTGTGCCCGAGCACGAGCACGTCCTCGTCGCCGAGATGCGGTTCGAGGGTGGGGAACGCCGCGGGCCGAACGTAGCGGTCCGTCTCCGTGGGGTGGCTGTGGACCATCCGGAGCCGTCCCTCGAACAGCCGCCGTGACTCCGGGAGGCCGGCCAGCCAGTCGAGATCGTCTTCCGGGAGGGTCTCCCGGGCGTGGATGAGGCCGGCGTGGGCCATCTCGTTGTGGCGGTACCGCTCGGGGGTGCGCACCACCCGGTCGTGGTTCCCCTGGACGGTGGGCCACCCCCGCTCGCGCACGAGATCCACACACTCCGCGGGATGGGGGTTGTACCCGACGACGTCGCCAGCACACACCACCCGGTCGACCGGCGGCATCGCGTCAAGCACGGCGTCCAGCGCGACCCGGTTGGCGTGGATGTCCGATAGGAGAGCGACGCGCATAAGTGTTGTAGGCGCCCGACGCACCTAAGAGGTGTGACCTGGGCAAGGTACAAACGGCCCCGGAGCGTAAGGAGGCTCCCGCCACCGGCGGTCCCAGGCTTGGTCGTCGGCAGGCGGGACCCCTGGGCTCGTGTTCCTGTCGCGGCCCGCCCGCCGCAGGGCAATGGGCGGGCCGGCCCGGGTATGTCTTGTGGTGTTACTCCTCGTCCTCGATGTCCTCGAGGGTGCCCCGTAGGCCGGGGATGGTCTTCGTCAGCTCCGAGACGTCCTCATGGGCGTCGACGATCTCCTCGACGAGTTCCTGGAGCTCCTGGAGCTCCTCCTTCAGGTCATCGGCGTCCTCGAAGGCGTCGGCGCGCTCGCCCATCGTGTACCACTTCTTCGCGTCCCGGAGGTGGTCGACGGCGTCGCCGGTGTCAAGCGCCCCTTTCAGGGCGTTGAGGACACCCAGCGTGTTGTCGGCATCCACCTCCCAGATGTCCTCGGACGCAGGCAGCTCCTCGCGGGCGGCCGCGAGGCTCTCTTCGACGTCCGCGCGCATCTCCGTTGCGGCCTCCCCGAACAGCTCGTCGTCGTCGAGCGTCGACTGGCTCATGCGACCGGCTTCGGCGGGATTTGGTATAAAAGACCGCCCGCGACCGGAACTGAAGCGGTCTCCGACCAATCAGTATATAAATGACCGGTCCGGACCGTCCCGGCCGGGGCGTACAGCGTGGTAACACGACTCATGAGTGTCGGGTTGGGGCCGGCACGTCGGGCGGTTTCGCCGAGCGAGCGCTCCCGGCCGTCCCGCACCACCCGACTGCGGACCACAAGGCTTTATATAGAATCGCAAACAACGAACGACTGATTATGAGTCAGCAAGGCCGGATGCAGGGCCAGCCGATCTTCATTCTGGGCGACGACGCCCAGCGGATGAAAGACCAGGACGCACAGAGCCACAACATCTCCGCCGCCCGAGCGGTCGCCGAGGCCGTACGCTCCACCCTCGGACCGAAGGGGATGGACAAGATGCTCGTCTCCTCGATGGGCGACGTCACCGTCACCAACGACGGTGTCACCATCCTCCAGGAGATGGACATCGACAACCCGACCGCCGAGATGATCGTTGAGGTCGCCGAGACACAGGAGGACGAGGCCGGCGACGGGACGACGACGGCGGTCGCCATCGCGGGTGAGTTGCTGAAGCAGGCCGAGGACCTGCTGGAGCAGGACATCCACCCAACGGCGATCATCCGGGGCTACAACATGGCCAGCGAGTACGCCCGCGGCCAGGTGGACGAGGTCGCCACCCGCGTGGACACCGACGACGAGGACCTGCTCCAGAAGGTCGCCGAGACGTCCATGACCGGCAAGGGCGCCGAGGCGAACAAGGAGCTGCTCGCACAGCTCATCGTCGACGCTGTCCGAGCGGTCACCGTCGAGGGTCCGGAGGGAGAGAACGTCGTCGACCTGGAGTATGTCAACGTCGAGACCCAGACCGGTCGCGAGGCCGGCGAGTCGGACCTGCTGGAGGGCGCGGTCATCGACAAGGACCCTGTCCACGCCGACATGCCCAGCGAGGTCGAGGACGCGAAGGTGCTGCTGATCGACGAGCCCATCGAGGTCGAAGAGACGGAGGTCGGCACCGAGCTGAAGGTCGAGAGCCCCGACCAGCTCCAGACGTTCCTCGACCAGGAGGAGGAGCAGCTCAAAGAGAAGGTCGAACAGATCGAGGCCATCGGCGCGAACGTGGTGTTCTGCCAGAAGGCGATCGACGATCTTGCCCAGCACTACCTCGCCAAGAAGGGCATTCTCGCGGTCCGTCGCGTGAAGAAGTCCGACGTCGGCTTCCTGAAGGAGGTGCTCGGCGCCCGCGTCGTTAGCGACCTTGACGCCGCCACCGAGGAGGACCTCGGCCAGGGCTCGGTCACC